>SBBU01000179.1 GCA_005239585.1 Planctomycetaceae bacterium | reverse complement strand
GCTCATAATTGCTTCAGACGTGGATGGAATTCTTGCACCGGATGGAACGATCATTTCACGTCTCTCCTCCTCAGACGTTGATAATCTTGTGGGCTCAGGGGTGATTAGAGATGGCATGATACCCAAGGCAAGGTCCTGTCAGGAAGCAGTGAAGGGCGGTGTGAAATCGGTTCACATCATAAATGGCACAACCAAGGGTGCGCTTTTATCCGAGGTCTTTACCGAAACCGGCTGCGGCACAATGATTTTTGCCTAACCCAAGTTCCACAGTTAGAAACATGGCCTTATTTCCCAGTATTTTTGAGAATCTGGCCGATTACGAAGGGGTAGTTGGTCGTAACTACACGACTTTTTTTATAATGCGCTGTATGCCCGCAATTCTGCATTTTATTTTCCAAACTGTGGAACTTGGGCTAATGAATTATTTGTTTGCTGACTGGAATGGGTCGGTTGCAAACGGTATTGTTGCTTTTGTCAGGAAAAGCAAGTTCCAGCATGTTTCGAGGACATCGGTTGGTTTGGATCCGCTGTACCAAGAGCCATCATTTTGCTGCTTTTTGAGGATGATCTCAGCGCCTTTTTTGTACCAGTCGACACCGTTTACACTTTTTACGCCTGCAAGCACTAGTGCACGCGAGAGCCCAAACATATAATAGGGGACAGTTCCCAGTCCGAATTCCTCAGTCTTGTTTTCGGTGAATACTCCACCTTTGCATACAGGGAGTCAGCATCCGTTAAAATCTTTCTGTGTTATTGAATAGAGCCCTGCAATGCCTGAAAGAATTGTCTCCCATGCCCGGAGACGCAGCTCGTCCGTCATGATTCCACGTTGTTCAGCCTCATTCCAGCAATATACAAGTGAAGCGACAGCGCCTGTAGTCATAGTGGGTTGTGCCTTGCCTGAATTCCATGAGGGACTATATTGCCAACCAGCAAGCTCCACTTCTGCCTCTACTTCATTTTTTGGCCATAGGCATTCAAATCCATTTCCTAACTCTCTCTCTATCTTTATCTTTTTTTTGTCTTTTAATTTCCTGGTGAATACAAGCCGCTCAAGCTCAGACATGATAAAGTCGTTATCGTCCAGAGAGACGCCCAAAAGTGAGGCGGCCTGAATTCCCATCCAGCCATACTGGGCGTTTGAATTATCACCATCCCAGCTTTTTTCTTTTGTCTCTTTTTCAAGGCTCTTCTTGTGGATAAAAGGTGACAAGATTTTTTGTTCGGGGGTTTCCTTTAATCCTACCTTCGTGGTCAAGACTGCTGAATAAGTCCACCTCTTGTTATCAGTGCATGCTCGTATATATTGGACCAAGCGTTTTACAAGATCGCAGTCTTTTTTAACCATGCGCTCGCGAACTTGCTTATTCAGTTCTGCAGGGCTTGCGTTTTTTAATTCTGATGCAACTAGGTGGTAATAGTAGGTCTGCAATGCTACGCAAGTCAGCGACGCAGCATAATTTGCATGATACGTTTTTGTCTTGACTGGGTCGCCGTTTGCGCGGATAAATTCAAGAGTTTTTTCTATTTTTTCATCATTGAGAGGTGTACCGCACTCGATGAGTGTCCAAAGGACAAGGGCATGGTTGCCGGCGGAATCATAGTTGCTGGGGAATCGGCCATCTTTTTCCTGTTGAGCTAGCACCCATTCTCGTCCCTTTTCTATGGCTTTTCTGATTTGGTCTGACATGTCTCCTTTTGTTTGACTTGTTGCTGCAATGGGAAGAATCGCTAACAACGAGATTGCTATTCTCATACTTCAATTAGACGAAAGTTAGCATCTAGTCGTTTGATGAGCGTTACTCAATGAAACACGATGTTACTTAAAGTAACCCCAGTAAATAATTTTATTCGTGCGCGATAAAACGCAGTTCTAGTCAGGAAAGCCTCCGTATTTTTGCACTTGGCGCGTGCAAATGGGCAAGCACTTTGCGTATTAAAAGTAAATTTTTAAAGGAGATAAAGATGGGAAATTTAAATAAGGTGATGCTTATAGGGAGACTCGTTAGAGATCCCGAGCTCAGATATACACCGAGCGGAGTGGCTTGGTGCAGTGTAACCGTAGCGATTTCAAGACCATACAAGAGCCCCGAAAATGGGCAAAAGAGTGATTTTCTAGATGTCTCTATCTGGAGAAATCAGGCAGAAAACTGCGCTCAATACCTTAAAAAGGGACGCGAGGTCTTTGTAGAAGGGATGCTTCAAAAGCGGTCATGGGAAAAGGATGGACAGAAAAGAGTCAAGCTGCAAATTGTTGCCTCTAGGGTCCAGTTCCTTGGAAAGAAAAGTGATCTAGTGAATGGTGAAAATGAGCTACAACAGCATGATTCTGAACCAGAGGAATCAGATGGCATGGATTCGAAGACCTTACAAGAAGCCTAGGGTTTTGGGAGTTAATGTATGAAACTGAAACAAAGCCAGTCTGTCTTAATGGACATGGTAGTAGATACGAGAGAAGCGGTCTTGAAGAGTTTTGTGGATTGGAAGGATTATAACTTTGTAGCATTTAATGCTGTTAGCCTTGCAAAGTTCCTCCCAGAAAATGTAGAACGATCAAAATTAGCTACAGATCCAGCCCTCCTTGTGAAGGCCAGCCAAGGGGCAAGTGCCCTGATGTTTTGGCTTTATGAGGCTATGCATAGGAATATGATTACGCGACAGCAGGTAGATCTGTTGGCTGATAAACTGGTTCAAGTTTACAGGATACTCAACTGTATGATCAAGTATCGAACATTGCGTGAATCGTTGACAGTAAGAAAAGAGTAATTAGAATATGTCAAGTTTATTAATCCCTGTCTTCAAGGCAGCAAGTCTCAATGGATTTGTAGCCTCAGGACAAATTATTGGGAGGTCAGGTATGGAGAATACAAGTCAGCCTAACGAGAAGAAACTCGAGGCACTCAAGACAGCAATAGGTCAGATTGAGAAGCAGTATGGAAAAGGCTCAATAATGAGACTAGGGGAGGGGCAAAAGTTTTTGGAAATTGAGGGCATTTCCACAGGTTCGCTTTCAGTTGATATTGCCTTGGGGGGCAAGGGTGTCCCACGTGGAAGAGTAATAGAAGTGTTCGGACCTGAAGGTTCTGGAAAAACTTCCCTGTGTCTTACGATTGTGGCAAATGCGCAAAAGAGGGGTGGGGTAGTTGCATACATTGATGCTGAGCATGCCATCGACCCATCATGGGCCTCAAAACTGGGTGTAAATGTGAAAGACCTATTGCTCTCGCAACCAGATTCTGGCGAGCAGGCGCTCGAAATTGCAGAGATACTTGTAAGATCAAATAGTATAGATGTGATCGTAATTGACTCTGTTGCGGCGCTGGTTCCCAAGGCAGAGCTGGAAGGCGAAATGGGGGATGTACACGTTGGGCTTCAGGCACGGCTAATGTCGCAGGCCCTTAGAAAACTCTGCGGAGCGATCAGTAGGTCAAAGACAGTAGTGATTTTTATCAACCAGTTGCGAGAGAAGATCGGAGTTATGTGGGGTAGTCCAGAGACAACTACGGGAGGCCGAGCATTAAAGTTCTATGCCTCAGTTAGGATAGACTTGAGAAAGATTGCGACGCTCAAGGAAGGGGAAAAGGATATTGGAACAAGGGTTAAGGTAGAGATTAAGAAGAACAAGATCGCTCCTCCATTCAAAAAGGCGGAAGTAGATCTTCTGTTTGATTCGGGCATATCATATGAAGGCGATCTTTTGGATCTTGGTGAGCAGCTTGAGATTCTTGATCGTAGCGGTTCCTGGATTTCATTCAAGGGTACGAAGCTGGGGCAGAGTCGAGAAAAGGCACGGATGTTCCTCAAGGAGAACAAAGATGTGGCGGAAACTATAGAGACAGAAATTCGCAAGAAGCTTGGCTTGTTAACTACCCAGACATCACAGTCGTCTGAAGAAAAAGAGGAAAGAAAACAGGCAAAGGCGGTTAGATAAGAGAAAGCTGGGCAGTTTGCCTTTTTGGCAGGGTGCGGGATAGACGTTGTAATTTACCCCGCGCCGCAAAAAGCCCTGTCTGGGAGGATGGGGTTTACTTGGGTATAGATAGAATGCCGGAAAATATGGAAAAAGTTGCGGCTAAAACTGATATCGTCCCCGAGCAGGAACTCGAGGAAGTAGAAAAGGTATCCCGGTTACAAGATAAATGGCGGCTGGAAAAGACGATTAATTTAATAGCCAGCGAGAATGTAATGTCTATCAGGGCAAGGAGCCTCCTTGTCTCTGATTTCTCACATAGGTATGCAGAGGGACATCCGGGTAAGAGATACTACGAAGGCACGAAATACATAGACAAGATAGAGTCAAAGGCTCACTGGTTCCTTGCAAAGCTCTTCAATTGCAGAAATGTTGAGTTGAGGACAATAAGCGGTACAAACGCAAATGGTGTGGTTTTCACCTCTCTCCTTGAACGTGACGATCCGGTCATCGCAAATCCCGTAAAAGCAGGCGGACATATTAGCCACCAGTCGTTTGGGGCTATCGGAAGGCATACTAAGAATATTAAATTTTTCCCGCTGACATCCGATAGTTACGGGATTGATGTAGAAAAGACCAAAGACCTGATCCTCGAATTCAAACCAAAGATGGTATTGTTGGGAAAGAGCTTGATCCTCTTTCCTGAACCTGTTCGTGAATTACGAGAGGTATGTAATCAGGTAGGTGCAACGATTGTCTACGATGGTGCCCATGTCTTGGGCTTGATTGCTGGTGGTGAATTCCAGGATCCGCTTTCAGAGGGTGCTGATTTTCTCTTGGGCTCAACACACAAGACTTTTTTTGGCCCTCAGCGTGGAGTAATCCTCAGCAATGTTGATAAGAAAGTTTGGGAAAAGATCGACAAGTCCACGTTCCCGGGTGCTGTAAGTAATCATCATCTTAACACGCTGCCGCCGCTTGCGGTGAGTATTCTTGAGATGATTAAATTCGGTCAAGAGTATGCCAGACAGGTCGTCATGAATTCTAAATCTCTGGCACAAGGTTTGGATAAGCTTGGTCTTTCTGTCCAGGGAAAGGAACGCGGTTTTACTGAGAGCCATCAAGTAGCCCTTGATGTATCAGCCTTTGGAGGAGGGAAGAAAGTT
>SBBU01000382.1 GCA_005239585.1 Planctomycetaceae bacterium | reverse complement strand
TCCACGGCATATTTCCCTCCTTTTTAGAGGGCTAATATACCAATTTGTGTAAACCATGTGCTCGGAATATTGTGTTAAGGATCTGCTCGGAATATACCATGTTAACTGGACCGGAGGGGATTCGAACCCCCGACCCCCTGAATGCCATTCAGGTACTCTCCCAACTGAGCTACCGGCCCCGCACTTTTAGCGTACCACTAACACTGTGTTATTTAGACTAAATCTTAGTCTTCTTTTCAAATGACCCAGAGATTTCCCGTATTGCTTTAACTTTTTTTCTCGATCATTTGCATCTCTCTTGTCAGCAAAGGCTTTATAATATACTAATCTAAAAGGTATATAAGATTTAGTTGATTTTTCTTGAGCATTATTGTGATCTTCAAGTCTACTATTTAAATTGCAAGTGACGCCTATATAAATGAAATTGTGTTTTATGCTTTGTATCATATAAACAGAATATATTGCTAATACATGTTAAAAGTTCTGGGCCACAGGCCCCTTTGGTTAACCAAGTCGATGGAAACGACGTACTATTAGTACGGATTTAAGTTATTCTATGTTTGAAAGTCAAACACAGCGCTGTTATACAATTGGGTTATGAGTCGATACGCCGGGGTGGTATTCAATCTTGCTGTCGATCAGGTTTTTCAATATGAAATTCCTGAAAAGCTAAGGTTACAGGTAGCGCGTGGGGTGAGGGTTAGGGTCCCCTTTAGACGATCAGTAAAAACAGGGTTCGTTGTAGATTTACAAGAGACATCCGATCTGCCATATATCAAACCCGTATTCTCTGTGATAGATGATAAACCACTTGTCCCAATAGCCCTGATAGAACTGGCCAGATGGATTTCAGATACATATCTTGCACCGCAAGGAAAGGCTATAAATTTGATGCTCCCTCCGGGGATTAGGCAAAAGGCCGCAAGGCGACTGCCCGTCTACGTTCAAGTTCCTGCTGGCCAAAGTTACGATAACGAGCTTCTTGTTTCATTGTCCAGTCCTGCTAGGAGAATACTTGAATTCCTGACGGCTTCAAAAGGGAGATCATCGTTGAAAGAAATCCTGTTAAAGACACAGGTGTCACGTAGCACGGTGGAAGGCCTGAGCGAAAAAGGCCTGTTACTCATGAAACGCGAGCGTCAAGCACCCGATTCTTTTCAGGATACAATGCCTTATCTCCCGCCGAAGGATCTGAGATTGACTGAAGATCAGCAAAAAGCTATCCAAATAATCAATGAAACAATTCAATCAGGTAAATCTCAAGTTGTTCTTATCCATGGAGTAACTGGAAGTGGTAAGACAGAGGTCTATATCAGGGCAATTCAGTCAGCAATTACTAGTGGAAAGAGGGCGATAGTCCTTGTCCCAGAGATTGCATTGACACCTCAAACTTTCTCAAGATTTCAGGCATACTTTCCCAAGATTGCCTTGCTTCACAGTTATATGACATCTGCAAGTCGGGCTGATGAATGGGAAAGGGCTAGAAATGGCGAAGTTGATGTTGTCATTGGAACTAGATCAGCAATCTTTGCGCCTCTATCAAATCTTGGCATCATTGTGATAGATGAAGAGCATGAGACAAGTTATAAAGAACACCAGGACCCGAAATATCATGCAAGAGATGTTGCTATAAAAAGGGCAGGGCTTGAGGGTGCAGTAGTAGTGCTGGGAAGCGCGACGCCATCGTTAGAGTCTTGGCACAATGCGATAAACGGACGCTATAAACTTGTCACGCTTCCAAAGAGAGTTCAGGAGATCAGGATGCCATCAGTTGAAATCGTAGATATGAGGAGCGAAAGGGGAATGAGTAAAAGATATGCAATACTATCTAACCTTTTAAGGAGTAGTGTTGAAGAGGTCCTATCCAAGAATGAACAGGTAATTTTATTCTTAAACAGAAGAGGCTTTACCACATACATAACATGCACTAAATGTAAACTTGTCCTGACATGTACCAAGTGTGACGTTGTCCTTTCATTCCATAAAGCCTCAGGCAGGTGCCTTTGCCATTACTGTCTTGAAGAGAGGGAAAACCCGGAAAAATGTCCGCGTTGCTTCAGCGAAATGAGACAATTTGGAACAGGGACTGAAAAGGTTGAGGAGGAGTTATCTTTACTTTTTCCAGATAAGAGAATCGGTCGAATGGACTCTGACTCGATGCGTACACGTTCAGATTATAGGGAGACGCTCACTTCACTGGTCTCTGGAAAAACAGATATCCTTGTAGGCACACAGATGATCGCCAAGGGGCTGGACGTTCCAAGCGTAACGTTGGTAGGGGTGATATCTGCAGATACGGCATTTAGCGTCCCAGATTTTAGATCAGCAGAGAGGACGTTTCAGCTCGTGACGCAGGTTGCCGGCCGGGCTGGCCGCGGACCAAAGGGAGGCAGGGTGATCGTACAGACAAATAATCCAACCCACTATAGCATAATATGTGCTGCTACATACAATTATGATGGTTTTGCGCAGAAAGAGCTCAAGATGCGCGAAGGTCTGCACTATCCGCCATTTGGGCTTTTGATTCGAATTGTCATTACTTCGAAAGATGAAAAGATGCTCAGAGACAAGTCAGCTAGTTTTGTTACGACTATAAAAAGTTATCTAGAGGAGAATGAGGCAGTAATACTTGGGCCTGCAGTATGCCCAATCTACAGGATGAAAGGCATGTACAGGATGCACATTTTGATCAAGGCCATCAGTCCATCAACAGTCCTCAGGAAATTAAAATTCATGTTGGAGGAATACAAACCTGGCTCGGTGAAGCTGTCGGTTGATGTGGACCCAGTAGATGTGCTTTAAATTATAAACGACAGAGCTATAATAAAACTACGTGAGCGATACAGCGAAAAGGCAGGCCATTACTGAGCTCGGAAACTATAAGCTGATAAACCGTATCGGTGAAGGGTGCATGGGCTCTGTCTACAAGGCAAAGCGGAAAGATTCAGAACAGATGGTGGCCGTAAAGGTACTCTATCCGCACCTTGTTCGCCGTAACTCGATATATCTAGAACGCTTTAAGCGAGAATCGCAGGCAGCTGCAAAGCTCAAGCATCCAAATATGGTGCAGGCAATCGATTATAGTACAGACAAGGGCTACCATTATCTTGCAATGGAATTTGTGGATGGTCAGTCAGTTTTAGATTCCATCAAGAAAAATGGAAAGATACCTGAAAAGGAAGCAATTGAAGTGCTTATTCAGGTCACTTGCGCCCTTAAGGAGATCGAAAAATTAAAGCTGATACACAGGGACATCAAGCCTTCAAATATACTAGTTGCCAAGGATGGCACAGCAAAGCTCACGGATTTAGGGTTGGTAAAGGTAATGGACTCGATGGTTAAGTTGACTGCAAACAATATTTCAATAGGCAGTCCCTATTACATGTCACCAGAGCAGATTCGAGGCGATAAGCGGATAGACATTAGAAGCGACATGTACTCGATGGGTACAACGCTCTATCATATGCTTACAGGTCACGTCCCCTATGACGGTGTGAGCACAGCTGAAGTTATTTATAAACAATTAAATGCCGAGATCCCTGATCCACGAAAAGAAGGTATGGAAATTTCAGAAGGGCCGTGTATCTTACTCGAGAAAATGATGGCAAAGAAACCGGATGATAGATGTTCTTCCCCTGATGAACTTCTCAAGGATCTTTATCTGATAAGAGACAGAAAGAAACCCTCAATAATGCCTTCGGCTTCAGCAAGGGCCATGAAGTCAGGCCGCCCTGAAAAAATCGCAAGGCCAAAAGCTCCATATGGCAAACCAAAAAAATCCATATTAACTACTCTTGCAGCATGCAGTATTGTGGTAGCTGTTGTGTCCGGAGCAATATTCATACTTTCATCACAACACACTCTTCCACACAAAAATCCCAAAGTGAATCAAGGAGATAAAACACCAATTATCAAGGATAACCCCCGAGACGATCCAGAAAAAACTGCAAAGGAGCTTTATGACTTAGGTACACGACTCGCTACGAGTAAAGAGTGGGCAAAAGCAATCAGTGCTTTCGAGACCTTAGGAAGACAGCATTCAATGACAAATTTCTATAAGGAGAAAACAAGTGAACTCCAAGGAAATATGGTTCTGTGCAAGAGGATGCTAGAGGCAGAGGAACAGGCAAAAAATGCTTTTAGGCAGGCACATGAACTTTTCACTAACGGGGAATGTCAAGCGGCAAAATCGTTATACCTTGCATTACTCCAAAATTCATCCCTAACGGAAACGAATTTTGTACTAGTCAACAGGAAACTAATAGAGCAGTACCTGCATGAGTGCGACAAGTTGATCAATCAAGCCCCTAAAGAATCAAAAATATCTCTCTTTAATGGTAAGGATTTGAAGGGATGGAGCCAGTCAAGAGCAAATCTTGGGATTCAAGGTGATAAGCTAGTGATAACTCCGCGCGAATCAAAAGAATGGTTCCTTTCATATTATGGAGAATATCCGCCAAAAACGGGTGAATTTAAGGTGCGCCTAAAGGGGAGCTCAAACAGTGATGAAATTTGTATAGTACTGCCTGTAAAGGCAGGAGGAGGGTTCCTCTTAAAGATAAAAATAGCCAAGGAAGAGTTCGATATCTTGTTATCAAAAGGTCAGGATGAAAATATCGGTATCGTGTCAGGCGGGAACATTGCGGAAAAAAATAAGCAAATGATACCTTTTGCTTGCAAATTAGGAATAGCTGGTAACAGCAAAATGGTGCTTGATAAGGTCGAGGTAATAGTAACACAATGACAGGGCTGTAAAGGGTGCTGGACTTGCCCGGCACTTTGACCCCCTGTAACCCAAAGCGCCAGTTATTGTTGTCCAACCGTGATAGAGCTAGGGCTGACAGGTACGGAGTTTTGCGTTTAGCCTAGGGGAGAAGTAAAGTGCTACATAC
>SBBU01000334.1 GCA_005239585.1 Planctomycetaceae bacterium | reverse complement strand
TTGTAGGCCCTATCTGAAAACCGTCAGCGTTTTTTCCGTATTCAACGCGATCTTAAAGCCGAGGTCTTTAACGTCTAAAAGGAATTTCAAGATGTCCTGTTTTTTTAGGAAAACTGCATAGGTTGATATCTCAGAAGCCCCTATGATCTTCTTTACCTTGTACTTTTCTTCAAACATGACTTGGGTAAAGTTCGCAAACTCAATTCTGATAGATTCAGGAGGTTCGAGATCGAGATAAAATAATGTCTCCATAGTGATTTGGCAGAGCTCTGTCAGGTTTTTCTCTTTGTACATGTAAACCCTGTTGTTTTTTACAACTATCCAAGAGTCAAGAAAGAGTGAAAAGGTATAGCTTTCTGGTGAGAGTGACTCAAAACCGCGCTCCCGTTTTTTTATCTCAGTATTTATTCGAAATGCGTCTGTTTTAGCTCGATCTGGCGGGGGATTATAGGCATAGATAACCTTTTTGGTTGTCTGTGGGGGATTTTCCGGCTTGGTCGCCTTTCTGTAAATTGCAACGGCGTCTGATTCTTCGTAAACGAAATAAATATTCTCTCTAACAAATGCTACATCCAGAATGAGATAATCAACTGCGAATTGAATTGGGACATCAACCAGTCTGATGGGCAGATTGATTTCTCTCGATTCTTTTGGCAAAAGAAAACCGCTGTTGAAAATCCTGCCGGTTGTATCCTTTGTCTGCTTAAAGTGGATAAACTCATCTTTCTTGCGATCATATTCCACCTTGCCATTTCTTGATGACTGCCACAACACAGTATACAATGAACCCGGTTTGTAGAGTCCTGCAAGAAGTACATAATCTTTACTGTTGTTCGTAATGGTTACTCTGACTCGTGCAATATCTCCTTCTGTGAGGTTTGTACCCTCGATATTATAGTCGATTATAAGAAGAGATTTTGTATTGCCTTCTGGTGTGCTTGTGCAGGAAAGTAAGGTAGAGGAAGATATAAAAAATACTATCAGTTTAACAAACTGATTCATACCGATTTGAACGGATTTATGCTGATTATGTGTCACCCGTTTGCACTTGTTTAAATCTGTTTGCATCCTAATATAATAACGGCCTGGGTTTTTTCAACCCAGGCCGTTATAGCACTTGTGGTCGAACTCTTATAGTCTTGTTATTGAATCCTTTCGGTATTGTTGAAATACGAATCCCAGTCAGCCTGATTGTTGGCATCCTTCTTTAAATCCCTAACATGGCCCCCTTTTGTGAGTATTTTGCATCCATCTCCGTCAACGGAACCATGGAAAGCCTGACTCGGATCTGATTCTAGTGTGTCATCTCCAATGACAGCTTGATCAGTTTTAACATCAGGTTTGTTTAGATCATTCTTTGGGCCACGATAAGTGATTGTTTTTGATTGATCAAATGGGCATTGGAAAGTGGAGACATAGAATTTTGCAGCATCTGTGATATTGTCAGCAACATCTGATTTGACCCCCTCAACGAGCCCGGCTTTTACAAGGTCTTTATAAAATTGTATCCCTTTGCCTGTTGGATACTTTTCTTTGTTCTGGCCCCTATATATCAGTATGGCCTTGTTGATGTTATTTAACCGCTGCTCACATGTGGATACTTTTGCGGCCTTGATGGCTGATGTAATACCCACAAACATTACTGAGCCGAGGATCCCGATAATGACTATAACGATAAGAAGTTCGACCAGTGTGAAACCTTTATGTTTCATAAATCACCTCCATTAAATTTAACAAAAACAATTCTATACCATACTTGTGCTAACTTCAAGCTGTTTGAACTAATTATGAATTGAATATAAAATCGACCACATGAGGATAAAGGTGCAGTTATTCGGTTACGTAAGAGAACAAGCGGGAAAAAGTGTCGTTGAGGTTGCAGTATCTGATAAACCAACACTGAATGAGGTTGTGGAAGTGTTACAGGGCATGATACCTGTCAAGGAAGGTCTTAGGTTTGCGATTAATACAGAATATGCAGAACTCCACCGAGTAGTAAAAGAAGGAGATACTGTCTCTGTGATTCCTCCGGTTCAGGGAGGTTAGAATCATGGTAAAGATTACAGAAAGCCCACTCGATATTAACGAGGCATTGAATCACGTTCAAGCCCCAGATTGTGGCGGAACAACGGTTTTCATTGGCACAGTTAGGAATGAGAATAATGGCAAAAAGGTGTCAGCTATCGAATATACTGCATTCAAAGAAATGGCTGAAAAAGAGCTAGGGAAGATTGTTGAAGAGGCCATGTCACAGTGGAAACTTGGAAAGGTCTATGTTGCGCACAGGGTTGGCAAACTCGTCATAGGGGAGCCGAGTGTTGTAGTAGCCGTTTCCTCTGCCCATCGTGCTGAGACATTTGAGGCATGTAGGTTTATAATTGAGGCCCTTAAGAAAACTGTTCCGATATGGAAGAAGGAATTTTGTGATTAGGGAATATTTTCAACGGCTAGTCCGTTAGTATAACGATGGATTGTAGTACTGCCGTAAAGCTGTTAACCAGCCTCGTTGATGGTCAAAGTGAGGAATTAAACCTCGATAGGGCCCAAATTGAGGCGCATCTAAAAG
>SBBU01000364.1 GCA_005239585.1 Planctomycetaceae bacterium | reverse complement strand
CAGATGAACAAACTGGGACTGTCTCGTTACAACCATTGAGCCAGTAGCTAGGAGGCTGATTGCAACCCAAAGATAGTCGTCCCACTGCTTGATCATATTCATGTTTACACGATGGAGGCTGGTTTGGGTCTGGGTTTAATACTAATGTACATTTATATTTGTCGATGACAGCGGTGGGAGCACAACTTTGTGCAGTGATATTTTTAATTGCTAGCCCACAAAGAATAAGAGCACTAAAGATAATGAAAAAGATTTTAAGATGATGTCTCATGTTGAGGTTTCTATCTTACTAAAATCCAGTACCCACCCTCCAGTGAATAAATAGTTATTTTGATTAAAAATTTCTTTTAATTCTGACTTGGTGAAACTTGAATGGACAAAGTGGTCCATCCTTCGCCTACAGTTATCCATTTTCAGAATCTTAGACAACTTGTTGCAAAATGATTGGGTATTTTCTTCGTAACTGTCTAGCTCCTTGTCGCGAAATATGAAACTTACATTGTAAACTTTCCCTAAATCTAAAACATTACTAAGATCTTCAGGGTATATGAAATTACCATCCGAGCTTTTGAACGGGATGTCAATTTCTACATTGATAAACTTGTATTCTTTGCCTTTTTTATGTACAAACCTTAGCGTAGCAGAGTCGGGTTTGAGGCCAAAGAAGCTAGGGGGTATTTGTGTCTCAATTAATTGCATCACGTTAAAGGTTACTATACTATACTTTTCGTTCAGAATGCCGATTTCCTCCCCAAACGTGATGGTGGAATCTGTTGGCAAGTTGTATCGGTCACTTGATTGTTTCAAATTAGACCCAAAAAGTTCTTTAGGGTACGTTCCGAAGAGGACAAGAGCAAGCACGGTAGCGAGCAACAAAAACACAATAGAAAGGATAACAATTCTTTTCTTCACGGTAGGTAGCTACCATAACATATTACATTATTATGTTGCGATTCTCCAAGTCATTACTCCCTTGTTGATCAAATCAATGATTTCGCCATCATGTGCCCCATTAAAAAGAGAGGCTATATCAGACTCTGTTATGGCTTTAGTTCCCAGTGGCTCATAAAGAAAATGACACGTATTTTGAAAATCCGCTGGGGATAAAGAACATTCTTGTCTGATCAGTTCTTGCCTTCTTTCTTCTGATAAACTAAAAGGAGTGACTGCGATATCTACCCTATATTGGCGGCCTAGAACGAATTCTGAAAAAGAGTCAGGGTTAATAAAAGCAAGCTTATTATCAGTTACTACATCAAAGTTAGATCTGGTGATAAGGGTAGCTATTCCACCCGATTGGGTTTTAAATGCAAAACTGAAGTTCGCATAGTAAAGTGTCTCACCATTCCTTACTGTTTCGTAAATGTCGTAACCAGTCAAAGTTAAGTGTACCACATCGACATCTTCACCCCCGAGGAAGCCAAAACCCTCCCATTCAGTAAATACACGTACCGGCTTCATCTTCTCTGTATCTAAAGGCTTATTTAGCCTTGCAAACTTTATTCTTATTCCCTCAGTGTTGCTTATAGGAGCTGGTTCAATATTTGTTTCCACACTCACCTCTTCTTCCCCTACCTCATAAAGAGCTGAGTTGATTGCTTCTCTTGGGTCTGTACCAGCAAGTTGGCTTTCAATTGCTTCAAACCAGTCAAATTCAAGAGTTTTTTCACCATCTGTGATTATGATTTCACCGTTTTGACCGGTTGTGAAGTAGGCTTTGTTTGTATCTATACCCGCTATTTGTGCTATTACTTCCCTTTCATAAAAACCTGGGGTTATATCTGACCTTGGATTTGGGGTGTATGCAATGACCACTAGGGAACCTTTTGTGTTGTTCCTCCCAATGGCAGGGTTATAGACATCATTGGTTTGAATATACACTTGCCCGTCTTTGTTCACCGACATCAACGCTAAATTTTCACTCGTGAAAGTTTCAGCAGGAAGTCCATTGGTGATCAAACCATCAAACTGCTTCTTTACCATTATTGGGTCCACATTTGTCTGAAAGAGTAAGATTCGCTCCGCTTCTGGTCCCTCTGCAAATAGAACAGGGATACCAGCAATGCTATCTAGATTAAAGAGGTTGACATCAGGATTTATAACTGTTGTCACATCCATCCTTGACCAACCACCCAGGTCTTGGCTGTACAACCAGTTATACCCATCTGTGGACATGGCAAAGCCGTTGACTGTGAATTCTCCCGAAATAGTGGTCTTAATTTCTGAATCAGTACTGGGTGACAACCTAATGTTTAATGTTCCCATTCTAGGGGTTGCAACAGCCACAGGAGTTGGCTCCTCTGTGGGGTCAGACTCCAGATTGCTTGGCTCTGCTTGGGCAACATCGCCACCAAATTTGATATCTGAAACATCTCTGAATAACTCCTCTGGACTTTCTCTGAAACTTTCAACTGGGATAACTATTGGAGGGACTGGTTCATTGGCTGCTTCCACTGCACCAAACCCTATAGCAGTAGTACCTACCAACCCAACTCTGCGCCCGACTTCGACTAAGCGGTCCTTGTTCATAAAATTGCAGAAATATACCTCATAGTCTTGGGTTTGTCAAATACAAAAAACCCCGATATTGAATCGGGGGTAAATTCTCTCCCCTGGGTAAACACCAAGGGCAGCGAGTACAAAACT
>SBBU01000192.1 GCA_005239585.1 Planctomycetaceae bacterium | reverse complement strand
CGCCCAGAGCGTACCAACACTGAGCCAAGTGGAGAAATTTCTTTAAACTAATAGATCCAATGAAAGAAGCAGGAAAAATTATTTTAGGGATCTTCACACTAGATGTTTCAGAGATAAGCACGGCCTGCTTGGTGGCTGCCTTTGCGGTCCTCAAAAACAAGGCAGTATGGCTTGGAGACCTGCCTGTTCCCAAGACCAACAAATAACCTTATTGAAAGGTTCCTTTTCTAAACCACAGCTCTGATTTGCGATTTGGAAAACTCTTGTAGTATTCGCACTCCTTGGAAAATATAAACTCCCCGGGCCCTGTTTCGAATACTATGTAGCAGGTTTTCTTGTCTTTGAAGGTGATGAGAGGCAGTCGGATTTCTTCAGAGAATCCCACGTCAAAGTTTAGCCTGTGCCATGTTTTTCCATCATCTTCGCTCATTAGGATCACGGCCTCATCAGATAAGAGATTCTCAGGATAGCGAATTGGGCGTGGCCGGGTCTGTGTAAAATAAAGTTTTCCGTCGTAGACCTTTAAATCGAAACACATCATATAGTCAGAATAGTAGGAGTTATAGAGCTTGGTTGGTGTGCTCCATGTCTTGCCAGCATCTTTGCTTTGTGTGTAGTAGAATATCGAATCTCGGTATGTGCAGAAGACCATATGCGTCGTGTCATTAGCATAATCGATGTCAAAATCACGGGCTATCCATGTGTTACCTCGAAAAACACCTGTGATTTCTTCTTTTTTCCATGTCTTGCCATCGTCGGCGCTCACAGCATGAATCACTTTTGAATTTTGCACCACTTGCTGTACCATCTTTGCCTCTGAGGAATTAGATTTCAATATTGTGTAAAAGATATGTAGCGTATTGTCCGGTGTATTAAAGAAACCCACGCGAGGGGCATCCTCTTCGTACATTTCATCCTCAACGATTGTGAATGGCTGCCATGACTCTCCGTTATCATCGGAACATGCAAAGAGGATCATATAGGGGTAATCTGTGGGGCTGACAAGGAAAATTTTATCGTCTCTTGTGACCACCCGTACTAAATCGGAATGTAGTGGCCCGCAGTATCCTTTCATGTCCCGTTTGAACATCGCGCTATAGGGTTCTCGAATTGCTCGCTCAGCTATATTTGCACGAGATAGTTCGATCTCCGAAAGATCGCTTTGCTTTTCAAGCGAGGATCTGGAGAAATAAATATTCTGCCAAGTATTTCGAAAAAGATAGAGATGGGGAGGCTGTACTCTGGTCAAGACCCATCCTGCATAGCCAAAAGTCGTCCATACACCAAGATCGGCAACTCGCTTGCAGGTCCACGTGTTTCCATCGTCTTTGCTCTCCTGTACGTGGAGACCCATCTCATCCTTCCACCATATCTTAATCGTGTCGTTTATGATCTGGATATCCTGCGGCCAGATGAGTCCCGATTTAGACTCGGTTATTTTTTGCGGCTGTGCCCACTGCAGAACTTTTTTGCCACATAACGTCTCCATCCCACACTCCTTTCAAGGTTGATTCAATAGGCTATCCCCTAGATATCATATTTGAAAAAAATTCAAAAAATATCCCACGCTCACCCGTGTAAAACGGTCCATCTCCCATGAGGGGCTTTAGATAATATGCCATCTGGCAGCTTACAAAAACAAAGATGATCTGCCACAACGTAAGAAATTTGTCATCAGCTGAATGTTCCCTGCCTGCTTTGTATTGAATGTATGAGAACATGAGTCTAAAGTACCTGCTGGCAAAAATGAAAGAGAGTAGGATCACAACCATATGAAACAGCGTCATAAAGACAGCTGTTCCGGTTGATATTGTGAAAAACCACACTACAGGTGCAAATCCGATCAGGAATACCGACATAAACCCTGAAAGAACAAACAGGCTGAGCATTATCTGAGAGAAATTCAAAAGCGAGCCTGCCAGA
The DNA here is from genome assembly GCA_005239585.1 of Planctomycetaceae bacterium. The sequence continues at coordinate 4,972 of SBBU01000192.1, read as the reverse complement.
GAATTAAACACATAAAAGGTCGGAAGACATATAAAAAGGGACCCGAGAATTGCCAACGGAAACTTTAATGCTGCAAAAAAAATCTGGTGACCCCCTCCAAAGAAACCTATGATAGCACCATAGAGAGCAAGGGAGCAAAAACTTAGTACAAGCAGAGCAAAAATAACGGTCGAGATGTCTCCCTGAAGCATCATTCGACTTATACCGCCGGGGTTGTGAATCAACGCGGGAACAATCTTGAATATTTTAAAGAATCCTGGGCCGAGGCTATTTTTATCAAACTCCATCTTGTCCCAGTTCTTAAATGTGGTTTCTAAATAGAGTTTATCTAATGGAACAGAACCTTCGGGAGGGCTTGCTTCTGTCATAATTCACCTCCTTTAAAAAGTTATTAACAGTATTCTTTTCGTAGCGTTGATGATCGCTTCGTAAATATTCCCCTCGAGATTTCTCCATATGGAAAAATTACCTCTTATATCTGCAGAGCTTCCGACAAAAGGTCTGAGGAGCCAACCCATCTGGCCACCAATGAAATGATAGATGAAGAACCATGCTATTATGAGTTTAACAAGAGCATGCTTGTCCAGAGCCATCGTCCTTAAACCCCTGTAGAGCTGAACTACACCAATGATTCCGGATAAAGCGATCAATAAAACCATGAACAGGACAAGAAAAAGATACGTATGGTATGAAAATGGTAATGATATCGAGAGAAAAAAGTTAATAGGGGCAAATGCCGCAAGACACGTTGTGGTTACAGCAATTGAATAGAGCGATGCCTTGAAGAGGTTATGAATCCTTGTTTGAATCGTTAGCTCCGCAAATATGTAAAAGAGTGGGAACCCAATGAGGAATGTCCCAAGGAATAAAATGGACATTTTTAGGCCGGCTAGCCATATCTGCTCTCCTGCAAGATAAGAGCCTGTCGATATTCCATAGGCAAACGAAGTTGCTATCGTTACCGCCAAAAGATGTATCGTACCATGTCTTCCACCGGTCTTTTCACAATATTCCGCGGGCTTTTTCAGCAACGAGTCAACGATCACGTTTTTTGCCTCTTCTGAACATTGCCTCGAGGCTGTTCAGATACCTATTGAAAGCCGATTGACCGTTTGATGTAAAACACATCGTTGTCTTGGGCTTTCTCCCCTCAAATTTTTTTGTAACCTTGATATATTTCGCCTCTTCCAAAATTCTCGAATGGGCACTGAGGTTCCCATCAGTAACTTTTAAGATCTCTTTTAGCTCATTAAAGGTCATTTCTTTACGCGCTGCCAGACAAGACATTATACCCAGCCTGACCCTCTCGTGAATTATTTGGTCAAGCTCTTCCATCGGATTGGGAATATTAATTACTTTTGTAGGCATATAGAACATAGACTCCGAAAATAATATGATACAGGCCAAATGACAGCGCCACGAAGACCAGCCCGTAGAGTGGAAAAAACATCATATGAATCGCCCCGGTTATGATAAAGCACATACCGAGAACTCTTGGCGCTCTTACTGAAAAGAGCCCTGCAGTGTAAACGCCGATCCCGTAAATCATTATCCATAGTGATGGAAGGTATCTTAAATGCTCATCTATCATCATCTTGACGCTGATCACAGCGCCTACCAGAAACGCAGGGGACAAGGCGAGCAAAGCCATCCGGGCCGGACGAGGCATCGGATGGATTCCCAATCTTTTCGAGGTTCTAATCGTTGAAATTACCTGTATGATCACTGCAATGACCAGCGCAAATATCCATGCTGAAGCCAATATAATCTGACTGTGCGGGGCAAGTACCTTGAAATACGCGAGATCCAGAAACCATATATGAAAATAAGTAAAAACACACATTACAAGACATAGAGTCCCTCCGATAATCGCAGACCAGCCAGGCAACATCCTATATTCGTGCGCAAGCTCCATAAGCTCGCGAATGTATTTAATCTGAGATTCTGGTTTTGTCATATATACTTTGTATTACAAAGTACTTTATAATCCTTACGCATCATTGTCAAGCTTTGGCCAGAGCGAAAGACATCAGGCAATTGGGCATATGGGGTAAAGGATGAGGCAAAAAATCGCTCAGATACAGTCAGTACGGCCAGCGTAGTTGCCGCCCTTGGTTTTCCCAAGGGCAAGACCATCTGGCTGGAAAAGATCAAGTGAACATCTAATCTCGGTAAGGTTGAATTAGCTGTTGTAAATGAGATGATTTCATCACTATAAGATGAATTTGCATAGGGAGGTTATAATATGGGTTACAGAATTACACTTGTAGTACTATTGCCATTCCTATTCTTAAATTTTGAATCCATGCAGGAAATAACGATTGACAAAGACGACATTGAAATCACAGGCAATGTCGTGGTGAAGAAGGGCGTTTACACTGTCGCGGACAAGAATAACAACGGTGTCTTGATTGTAAAGGCGGATAACGTGACTATAGATTTTAACGGTGCAGTGTTGCAGGGGACGGATGATTCTGGTGTCACGCCAAATAAATATTTGGGGACAGGAATGGTAGTCGAGGGCCGCAAGGGCGTCGTAATCAAGAATGCTATCATAAGGCATATGCTGATGGGTCTCCATGTATTCAAGTCCGATTCAATCACAATTCAAAACTGCGATGTATCTAAAAATTTTGCGCAGAGATTAAGAAAGAGTGATGACGGCCCATGTACGGGCGATCACTGGTTAACTCAGGGATTTGATCCTGATTGCTGGAAGACCCTCGGAGCCGGTGTACTGCTTAGAGACTCGGAGAAATGTCTGGTTTCGGGCTGCACCGGTAAATTTGGACAGAATGGAATTATGATGATAAGGGCGCACGAGTGTCGAATATACGATAACGACATGTCGTTCAATTCAGGCTGGGGGCTCAGACTATATGGTGCATGCAAGAATCAAATCACATACAATAAATTCGATTACTGTGCCCGTTGCCACGGGAATGATATAAGCGGTGATTCTGCAAGTATCCTTGTTCAGCGCGGAAGCTGCGAAAATATATTTGCATACAACAGTGCAACCCACGGCGGCGACGGCTTTTTCCTGGGCTCTGCTACTGAATCACTCAAGGATGGATCTGACAATAACCTTGTCATGTACAATGACTTTTCTTATTCTCCCTGCAATGCTATCGAATCTACATTTTCAAAGGGAAACAAGTATATCAGAAACAAGTGTAACTATTCAGGCTATGGTATCTGGGCAGGGCTTAGCTACGAAAACTGGTATATTGAAAATGAGATAATTGGGTGTGGCAACGACGGCATAGCCATAGAGAACGGGCATGACACGGTTATCGAGGGGAACATAATCGAGCACTGTGGAAACGGGATTCGGCTCTGGTCAAACCCGCATTGGGTTACTAAGGAAAAGGCCAAGTCGGCCAGATATCATATACTTCGGAATGACATATCATTCAGCAAAAATGTAGGTGTTGATCTTAGTGATACACCGGATACTGAGATAATCAATAATGTGTTCAAGGGTAACTGTATCGGGATAAAATTAGCCAAGTCAGACGGGACGACGGTGAATAACAATAACTTTATAATGCATGGTAAAGTACCTGAGAGCATTGCCCAAAATAAGAAAACAACTGCTTCAACAATGAAAGAAAAGGCGCAAAAAGCAGTGGATGGCAGCAAAGATAAAAAAAGCGATAGTGCGTGGGGACCTGTGGCTCTGAAGCGAGGTGACTGGTGGCAGGTTGATCTCGGCGACGTTACGGAATTTAATGCAATCGTTATTCACTGTGACAACTTGACCAAGTTTCATATAGATGCTTCCTCCAAAGAGGATTTTGCAGGTGAAGAAAAGACTCTCATAACTGAAGGAAAGCGAGTGGCTAAAGTGCAAAACAACATTGACAATTATCTTTATTATGAAGATACAGCAGAGACCCAGTGGCAAAGGATTAAGAGGCCCGGATATAGCGTCTTTACATTCCCTAAGATCAAGTCTCGTTATGTCCGTATTGTGCATGATGACTCTCGGAAGGAAGAGGTCAGTATGCATGAGTTTGAGGTCTACAATAAACCGGATCTCGAGAAGGAGTATTTTTCTAGTGAACTGGCAATAAAGAATGAGGGAAGCATAGCGGTCGATGCCTCTAAAAACTATTGGGGTACAGTTGATGAAAAAGAGATTAGCAACCTTTTCTCTAACCCTAAACACGTAGATTATAAGGACCCTGCTAAAGAGCACTTTAAGATAGGTCCTATTGTAAATAGTGCCAAATTGCCCCTTGTAAAAGGCACTATGGACATCTCGCTGCCAAAGGATATACCAAAGGGTGTGAGGTATATGAAAATCAACCAGTGGTGGCCGGTTGTGCCTTCTGTGGGCCATAAGAAAGGGGAAGGCCTGATGCTCTCGCAGAAACAGATATACTGTGTGATCTCCAAGGATGATCGTGATACGGTAGAGATTGGGAGGATAAAAATAGATGGGGCCAAGGGAGGATTTAAGCTAGAGGATGTGCCAAAGGAGCTAAGGATCGAAAAGACTGCTGAAATCCTTCCAACCACGCTTATAGTGAGACTGTCATCCCCAGAAAATTTGCCAAGCATTTCCGAAAAGAGCTTTCGAGTTACATTTCCAGACCTCAAAAAGACAGAGACAGTTCAGATTCTGCTTGTTCGTCTTTCATATACAGCAAAACTTTTCAAGTGGGACCCGGGCAAGGTTCCAATAGAGGATAAAAAGGGATGGGAAAAACTCTTTGCAGGAAAAAGCCAGTGGGAAGGCGAGCTTGAAAAGATAAATTTCAGATGGGGCTGGGATGCGCCTACTTTTACAAAAGGTTTGTCACAGGGTAATTACGCAATGCAGATCGCTACCACCATCGAGACCTCATCAGATTGTGAATTTTACTTTAGAACCTATCTCAATAGAGCGGACAGAGAGCGACACCTATAGACTGAAAAGTGACAGAAAAAAGTCACAATATAGGTTCGATTCTCATCTTACCTG
>SBBU01000126.1 GCA_005239585.1 Planctomycetaceae bacterium | reverse complement strand
TCCACGGCATATTTCCCTCCTTTTTAGAGGGCTAATATACCAATTTGTGTAAACCATGTGCTCGGAATATTGTGTTAAGGATCTGCTCGGAATATACCCGAAGCCCTGCCGGGCTAGGACTCGAACCTAGATCAGAAGATCCAGAGTCTCCTGTGCTACCATTGCACCACCCGGCAGTCTAGTACCAGTGAATGCCACAAATTCTACTAGAGAGCGGCAACTTTTCAATGAGCTTGCCCTTGAATACCAAGCCTGTTTTCTTATCTTACGCACTTGATGATCTGGATTGCCCTATTCCTCCTTTTTTATGCCGCTGGGATCACAATGATCCTCCCAACGATATCCCTTGGCATCATAGGCGCGAGATTTTACCGAGTAGCCATCTCGGTCGCTCTCGGACTAGCAGTGCTAGCCACCCTGCTTACAAAAGGAACGAACCCTTATCTCATTGCATTTTCTGCAATGACTTTTGCCACTGTTGTGCTTTCAAACTCTGATCGATTACTTGCTTTTCTGTCCTACACACTTGCAGCAGCGGGTCTTCTCTTAATCCCAATCTCTCTTGCAGGAGACCTTTTAACCTCTCTTCTTGGAATTCTCTCTGCGGTTCTCTTGGGAAGCTCCACCCTCTCTATGATGCTTGGTCACTCATTTCTTGCCAATGCGAGACTCCCATTTGAAATCCTCATAAAATCCTGCCTGATATTAACTGCTGCTATAATTGTCAGGGTAGTTTCGAGCGTTATATGGTTTGACACTGGAAAGCTCATCACTGTAGGTTCGAAAGATCAGTTACTTTTGGTGATAGCTGCTGTGAGATTTTCAGCAGGCATTCTGTTTGCTCTCATCATGACACTCATGGCGCTATCGTGCGCAAGGATAAGATCTAATCAGTCTGCCACTGGCATACTATATGTAATTGTAGGTTTTGTTCTGGTAGGCGAGATGATCGCCTGCTACTTCACACATTCAATGGCCATTTACCTGTGAAAATTCTCGTTTACTGCAGCAACAAGCAATGTCTTAGAAAATCAGAGATCCCAAAGAACCAAAACAGCTTCACATGCCCGGGCTGCGGCCAAGTCAGACAGATAGATACATCTTTAATCAAAGACATCATAGAAAGATGTTGTGTATGCGGGCTGAGTTATCTTTATGTTGAAAGAAACTTTAACGGCATAATTGGAGGACTCGTAATTGTATCAGCGATTGTCCTTTACCTAGTCACATCTAACTTGTTTATACTACTCGGAGTTGCTGCGCTCGATTTTATCCTCTACTTCCTGACAAAACCCCGTACCATTTGCTATAAGTGTCTGACTGAATATGTTAGTTTCAAACAGAATCCAGAACACAAGTCATACAGTCTTGGAACAGCAAGCAGATTCGCAGATAAGGAGTAACTATTTCAGACCGTGAATGGCCTTTGCACAGACTACAATGTTTCTTAAAAGAATTGCCGAAGTTACCGCGCCCACTCCCCCCTGCACGGGTGTGATATAGCTTACCTTGTCCATCAGGTTCTTTTGGTCTGCATCTCCGGAGAGAGTACCATCCGAGAGCACTGATACACCGACATCAATCACAATGGCCCCATCTTTTACCATATCCCGCTTAATTATAGCCGGCTTGCCGGCAGCAGTTACTATTACATCCGCTCTAAGCGTATGAGAGGCTAGGTCTTTCGTCCCCGTATGACAAACTGAAACAGACGGCGACTCTCTTTGTCCATGCATTAACATGAATAGGAGCGGTTTTCCAAGTAATCGACTGCGGCCAAGCAAAGTAACCTCCAGCCCTTTTAATGAGCTAACTACGCTTTTAAGACAAACAATCGCAGCAGTAGCAGCACAGGGTGAAGGGACATGCTCACGCAAGGCCAATATCCCCAGATTGTAATCATGAGTACCCTCGATGTCTTTGGTTGGCAATACACTATTTAAAACAGCTGTACTATCTATATGAGAAGGCAAAGGCAAGTGAACACTGATGCCTGTCACTGTTTTGTCCTTACCAATTCTTTCAATCATTTGCAGCAGATCAGACTGGGTAACGCCGTTGCCTATCTCTTCTACATCAAATCTAACACCAGCGAACTTGCATACTGACCTTTGTGTCTTAAGATATAGACCGGCCTCTGGAATGTCGCGATTATTAATTACTACAACCCGTGTACGAGAGCCAAGTTGCTCCAAATCAGGGGCTAACCTTTTCTTTATCTCTTCAGCAATGGGTTTTCCTAAGATCAAGAGAGCAGTCATTTTGTTTTAAAGTAACTTGAACAGTCTTCTAGTTCAGAGTGGATTAAACCCAGCGTATCCTCTGTAAGCCAAGAGTTATCTCCTCCCTTTAGTGTCCCGACAATTTCCAATCCAACAACAAGCACTCTCCCGCCTCTTATCTTTACTTTACCAGAGTCCAAGACAGAATAACCTGTATATACATTTGACTTGGCTTTTTTTCCATTCAACATCCATCCAACATTTTTACCCCAGAAATAAACCATTAGCGTATGGACCTTGTCCTCAGCTATTTCCGATCTGAAACCTCCACCACCTGTCTTCTTTTCACCATCGATCTTAAAGTTGATATACCCTGAAGCAAGTAATTCAATTGAAAAATTGTACATGTCTAAAGTAATAGTATCAAGGGGATGTCGAAATTTGACAATGACCATAACATCACCCTTGAATTCACTGGAATGTTCCAGTACAGATTTGTCATCCAAGAGACGAAACATATGGTCCTCTGTAATGTCACAGTTGTTGCGTTTCAGCCACGCAGGCGGTTCATTAGAATTCCAACTATACTTCTTACCTGAAGGTTCATTATCAGGAATTTCAGTACGCTGAGGGTTAAAGTCAACTTGTTTACTATACTCAGGATTTTTGGGGATAAAAAGTACTATTGCAAGCACTAGAAGAACAATTCCTGTAACGACAGATGTAGCTATTATAGGAATCTTATTACCGTCTAACGAAGTTTGTCTTCTTGCTGTTATGATACGTGCTGATTGTTTCTTATTTAATGAGCTGCTCTGCAACAGTTCCTTGAGCTTTCCTACAAACTCGGCAGTGCTTCTAAATCTTTCCTCAGGTTTTTTTCTCAGTGCCTTTGTTATTATCATATTGAGCTCTGGTGAAAGATTTTCGTTCACTACCCTAGGAGGTGTAGGCATTTTCTCAATCTGTTTGATCATAATCTCAGTTGTTGTCTCACCCTCGAACGGGGGACGGCCACAAGACAGATGGTAAAGTGTTGCTCCTAAAGAGTAGATATCGCTCTCAGGACCGATGTCCTTTTTTCCAAATATCTGTTCTGGTGACATGTATGTGGGGGTTCCCAACCACCCGCCTGCTACAGTTAATGCCAGATCCTTTTCACCACCCAACCTTTTTGCAATACCGAAATCAAGGAGCCTTGCACGCCCGTCAGTACCCACCAGTATGTTCTGTGGTTTTATATCCCTATGAATAATCCCAACCTTATGAGCCACATCCAAGGCATTCGCGACATCAATGGCAATCATTATGCACTGGCTTTCCTTTAGAGGCCCTGTTTTTATCAATTTATCTGCCGTATTTCCCTCAACATATTCCATCACATAATAAAAAGTACCATTCTTGTAACCAGTATCGATAATGTTAACTATGCTAGGGTTATCAAGCTTGGCCAGGATCTTTACCTCCCGTATAAAGCGCTGTATAAACTGATCATCTTTGGTATGCTCCTTTCGCAGGACCTTTATAGCAACATGCCTCCCGGATTGTGACTCTGCATGATAAACAACCCCCATTCCACCCTTGCCTAACTCGGAAATCATCTTATACCCTTCTATTTCCACGCTGGCGATTATACTTTAATCCAAGGCAACTGCAACTCGTGAGCTTGTCCAAAAAATCGGAAAGGGGAAACGTAGGCCTAGAGCGACTTTTAATCTGAGAAGGATTTTAAGGTTATGAACGACATAGATGAGCATC
>SBBU01000105.1 GCA_005239585.1 Planctomycetaceae bacterium | reverse complement strand
CTTCGAGATACTTTGGCATGATATCATTAAAGGCACTCTCATAGGGCTTCATATCTGACGCCTTGATTACTATTCTTGTCTTTCCATCCTTGGTAAACTCTTGCTTTGACAGATAATCATCCAAAAGTTTTTCTAGCTTCTCCTGTTTTTTAGGTTCCTGATTATGCTGTACACGAAGAGTGTCGCCTTTCACACCCTTTACTTTTTCCAATGGCAGTGCAGGATTTGTCACCTGCACCATCCCTGCTAAGATTATTACTAGAGTTTTCATGTTAGCTCCTCCTTTTTCTTCCTCGATTGTGATTTCACAGTCAACACTGCCTGCATCGGTGCCGAGGAATTCCACCGTTGCATTTGGAGTTTGTACTAGGACATTTTTACCATCTATCAAAGACTGGACTAGTTTCACACGCACCTTTCCCTTTTCGAGTCGATAAATACCTTCATTCACCTGATACACTATGCTGTTAGAATCGGCCTTAATAAACCCACCATTGTTTGGGAATACCCTTTCAAAGGGTTGATCCTGACGACCTAACCAGAGAAAAAGCCCAACCGCCAAAAGTAATGAAGCAACGCAAGCCATGATTGGCAACGAGAATAACTTCTTAGTACCTGAGACCTGCTTCCTTACATTTAACTTGATCATATGACGAATTTTAGCGTCAAGTTCTGGAGAAGGACCAAGTATAGGCCGCTTTACAGAGATTCTTTCCAGGTTTTCCTCGAATGGATCTCCTGCTCTCATCTGTAATCCTCCATCGAAAAGGTTTCCTTTGAAATCGATTTGAGGCCCTGCCGCAAGGCTTCTCGTGCTCGATCAAGCAACGATTCTACTGCCTTTTCAGTAACACCCAGATCTTTGGCAATCTCACGCATGGTATATTTCTCGTAATATTTTTTTGTTAATACATAGCTATAGCGGTGCGGCAGTGTAGAAAGAGCTGCATCAAGGAAAAGAGCAATTTCGCGTCTCTCCAGGAGTTGCTCAGGCAATGATCTCTGATCTATAGAGCTAAATATCTCGATGGTTTGCAAGTCAATTTCAGGGGGAGTACGAACAGGCAAAGATAGAGCCTGCTGCCTTCGATGGCAATCCACTATCTTATTTCGAGCAATTCCATAGATCCATGAAACAAGGTCGCCCCTTGCGGAATTATAATGGTTTACATCTTTGATCACCGAAAGAAAAACTGTCTGCAGAATATCTTCTGTATCTTGCTGATTCATTCCCACTCTATAGTAAATGTAGCGATAAAGACCCTCCTTCAGGTACTCATAAAGCCTGATCCATTCCTCTTCATTTTGTGGTATTCGCATCATTTCCTCATAATCCATCTCAAAAGGGCCCTTTATATTGTTATTCGTTTCCAACTGAAAAATCCCTCGCAGAACAGTATACTACAGTGGACTGAAAAAGATATATTAATTGTCGCAATTCGAGGGAAAAAAACCGAAGCGCTTCGGTTTTTTTTCGAGCTGCATATATCACGCCTTTATCAAGGAGGTTGAAAAATCTGCTTGAAAGCCTTAATATAGCGACGTGCGACTCTCCAAGAGAATAGCTGGAATCGAAGGCTCGATAACGATCGCGCTATCAGAGCGAGCCAAAGAACTTAAAAGCAAAGGGATCGACATCATATCACTTACGGCCGGCGAACCTGATTTTGATACACCTGATTACATCAAAGAGGCTGCCCTTGCAGCGCTCAGAAAGGGTTTGACTAAATACACATCAGGTCATGGTGTAATGCCCCTTCGAGAAGCAGTCTGTAAGAAACTAAAACGAGACAATAATCTTGATTACACTCCTCAAGAGGTAGCAATAGCTTGTGGAGCAAAGCATGCAATTTACAACCTGTTTCATGTACTACTGGATCAAGGCGATCAGGTCATAATCCCTTCACCATACTGGACCAGCTATCCAGAAATGACCAAGGTTGCAGGAGGTGTGCCTGTTATAGTTGAAACATCAGAGGCAAATGGGTTCAAAATCACTCCTGACCAAATTGAAAGGGCAATTACTCCCCGTTCACGTGTCCTAATGCTAAACTCACCAAACAATCCAACAGGTTCTGTTTACTCCAAGGCCGAACTCGGCAAACTTGCAGAGATAATTGTCGAGAAAGAGCTCGCAGTACTCTCTGATGAGATATATGAAAAGTTTATCTATGACGGAGAACCTCATACCAGCATTGCCTCTCTTAACCCCAAGATCAAGGCGCTAACTGCAACCGTCAATAGCGTATCAAAGACATACGCGATGACAGGCTGGCGAATCGGATATGTAGCTGGACCAAAGGATCTCATTGATGGTGTAGCGAAGCTTCAAAGTCAACAACTGACAAATCCTACAACCATGGCACAGTATGCCTCGATAAACGCACTTGTAGATGATCAATCCTCTGTCGCTCAAATGGCCTCTGAATACAAAAAACGAAGAGACCTCGTTACCTCTACCTTTAGCAGGAATCCAAGGCTCAAATTTGTCAGACCTGATGGCGCATTTTATGTCTTTCTGGATGTCTCAAATTATCTATCTGGCACCACCAGCACCCCTGCACAACTCTGCGAGTTTTTGTTGGAAAAAGTCCAAGTAGCGCTTGTACCCGGCGAGGCGTTCGGTTCCAAGAGACATGTGAGAATCTCTTACGCGACTGAAACAGTTGAACTTAAGAGGGGAATTGACAGGCTGATGGGATTTTTCAATTGAGGGCAAATGGGATCAGATAAACGTAAATTCACTAGATTAAGGACCAGCTTGATTGTCAAGCTCAAGACCTCTCAGGCACAACCGGATGATCTACAGCGGATAAAAGATGTCTCACTCGGAGGTGTTTTTATCGAGTCAAGATATCCTTTCGAAATCGGAAGAATGGTCGAGTTTGAATTTTCTGTCCCCGGAATGTCTGAGAATCTCCTTGCCAAGGGGATCGTCAGATGGTCAAACGACGGCAGATTGCAGGATCAGCCAATCGGCATGGGAATCGAGTTCGTAGAATTGACGTCAACAAACAAGGAAAAAATTAAGAAT
>SBBU01000172.1 GCA_005239585.1 Planctomycetaceae bacterium | reverse complement strand
GGAAGCACTCCCGGAATTCCACCCAGCAGGATTCCCCTGCCCTCCATCGGCTTTTCTAAAAATTTAGCGCCTTCCTGAATAGACATCCTTCCTGCCACCTCGCTCATGGGAATAAGAAGGGGCAGCGACCCATCCTGTCTCTCAATAGTCTCATATGCAATGCAGACAGAATTTGATTCGAGCATTGCCTCAGTGAGTGCACGATTTGCGGCAAAATGAAAGAAAGTAAATATGATCTGATTCTTTTTAATGAGTTTGTACTCATCCTCCATAGGCTCTTTGACTTTTATAATCATCTGGCATGAATCAAATATCTCCTCGCGGGTCTTTAAAAAACGTGCCCCTGCGGACTTGTAATCATCGTCACTTATACCAGAACCCTCGCCAGCCCCTTTCTCGACAAATACCACATGATTATTCTTTACGAGCTCGTAGACACCTGCAGGTACGAGACCTACTCGATACTCGTCTTTCTTGATCTCTTTAACACAACCGATTTTCATGAGCCCACATTATACTTTAGGAATTTACCCAGTTCAATATTAAATTCCTCAGGTCTTTCTATCATTGAGCAGTGCCCTACCCCCTTCATCTCGTAATAAACGCAAGATCGTAAGACCTGACGAAATCTCTTCACCTCACTAGATCTTATTACATTATCCTTATCTGAATAGATTACCATAACTGGATAACTTGCCCTTGTCATAGCATCAGTTTGATCTGCTCTCGAAAAGCTCTTAACTGTGGAGACCAGTACCCGATAATCTGCCTTGATCATGTCACGCGCCATGCCTCTATCTAGCCTGTAGATCATATCAAAGTCACTTGAGACCAATCTTCTCATCGCAGAGACACGAGAGAAAAAGTAAATTATTATCCTAATGGGCCATGAAAGGAGGTATCGTTCGTAATCATAGAGCGCGTTTTTCCCGGAAAGAGGCGAATTTGCGAGTGTAAGAGATCTCACTGCCTCTCTATTCTTGTCACAAAGCTTTACAGCAACAGAGCCTCCCATGCAGTGCCCGACTACATGAAACGAGCTCACACCAAGGTGCTTTAAAAGTTCATGGACCGATTCTGTCATACTACTGAGATCAGGATCTTTCATTCCAGCCTTTGTGTCACCAAACCCGGGGAGATCGGGCACAATACACCTGTAGTTTTTCGCAAAATAATCAACTGAAAACCTCCAGAATTTACCCGAAGCTGCCCATCCGTGCAGAAATAGGACTGCTTCACCCTGACCCACATCCCGGTAAGAAATCATAAATATAACCCGAATTTCCCAGATAACACGAAATTTCTCTGAGTGTACAATACCACTTTCCCGATGTCTAAACCAGTAGAAAAGGCGTTTTGGAGGATTACGGACATTGAATTGGAGGAAGCAATCGCCTCTGCGCACGAGGCCGGACTTTCGCCTCGACAAATGCTGGTAGTGCGCAAGAACCCTGGGTCCGAAGAAAGGATGGGGCCTTCCACAGGATTACTGAACCAAAGGGCAGACTTTCGCAAGTATTGCGGTAGTTTTTCTATGAGGGCCTGTAGGGCTGGTCACCCCAACTTCGACATCCTTCAAATGTTAAAAGGCCTATTTTGCCTGTGAATTAGTTGATCCTAATTTATCAAAGAGCAGGTGTCCCTTGTGAAGCTGCAGGATTATGGTGTACAAAGAGGTGGTGTATACAGGGCCCCAACGCTCCTCGCCCCAGGTATCAGTAAATTCAAGAGGGTACTCTGTGCCCTCCCTCTGTTTGAGGGTGATGCTTCCATCTTTTTGCTGTGCCTCGAGAATACCTTTGTAGAAGAGATCTTTGTATTTTTTCCAGAACTCTTTATTTTTGCCGTAGTAACATGATAATCCTGCGAATAACAAGTGATACGCTGAGCCATGATGTGATCTATCAATGTCGTCAAGATACTTCTTCGACCACGCCGCGGCTTTCTTATAGGTTTCTGTGTTATCTCGCCCCAAGATTTCAAGAAGCCAGAGCGCTGCGACGGTTCTTCCTGCATGCTGGCGAGCAGAGTCTATGTGCAGACTCTTACCTACATCTATAGGAATAGGGCGTGCTTCATATTTGAAATGGCCGTCATTTTTCACGACTCCGTCTCTGTACTTGTAATCTTCCTGGCTTTTATCGTAAAAGGCGGATGCGGTCTCGAGAATCTTTTCGTCAACCTTAATGCCTGCGTTCTTTAGCGTTAAAAGCGAAATTATAACACCGTTCGTTGTAAAAGATTGCCCGCACAAGCGACCATGATATGTCCATCCTCCGTCACTTTGCTGTCGCTTTATCAAATGATCCCTTACTTTGCACAAAACATTCTTGAGCTCATCAGAAGGTTTGCACTGATATACATGCGCCAGAAAAATTGCCCCCATCTCCAGCCACGCACTTTTCGGTTTTTCAAATTGTTCCTTTAGGGATATAATAACGAATTCTGAGGCGTTGTTGATATTGTCTTTGTAGAGGCCTTCCTTGGGAGTATAACCGGCGGCAATGAAAGAGAGTCCTGCAAACGAAGCAAAGCTAATGGGGTAATTAGCATACCTTTTTTCGCTCTGGACCCTTGGTCCTCCCTCAGGCCAGCTTCCATCCTTTTGTTGCTTGGATGCAAGGTACTTTAAAGCCTTCTCAATCACATCTTTCTCAATAGTTTGATCCTGCGTTGCTTTCTGTTCGTTAGTGGTCGAATTTGACCCGAACAGGGCAAATGTAAGAATAGTGATTATGCCTTTCATATTATTTAATCTCCAAAATTAAAATTTGTGACGATCCATTTCTCCTATATATTAGACATCTGAACTGTGAAAAAGGTTTCAACTTTTATACGAGCAACCCTTGGAAAAAGTTGGAATTTAGTGCAGAGAAGCTCTTTTCAGTGCTTTTTAACTACCTGCGGACTTTTGCGGTGAGTAACAGACCGCGTCCGTATGAGTGCTGGATAAATCCAGCGCCTTCCAGCAGTCTGACCGACGTGTAGGCTGGGTACTAGGGAAAGGAGCAGGATAAATTGTAGCCGCGTTTTGGGTTCAAAAGATCCCTGTACCAAATTCTTGTTTCTGCGCAGAATAATGATACTATAAAAATATGAGACGCAGTAAGAAGATAGAAAGGATAAAGATTGTGGTTATAAAAGAGGAGGATGTAGGTTACTATGTTATCGTTCCCACACTTCCGGGTTGCTATAGCCAAGGGGATACCATAGAAGATGCTATACGCAATGGAAAAGAGGCAATTCAATGTTATTTGGAAAGCTTGCAGAAAGATGGTCTAGAATTACCCCGTGCCTCTGAAGAATTAGTGTGCGATATTGAAGTTAGTGTGTGAGCAAATTACCACAGGTTGCAGGTCATCGTGTCGTAAAGGTCTTACAGAAGGTTGGTTATGAGTTTCATCATCAAAAAGGTAGTCATATAACGCTGGTAAAGACATCTGAAAGGTCAAAACGTATTGTTGTCCCTATTCACAAGAGCAAATCGCTAGGCAAGGGTCTTCTTCATACAATCCTGAAAGATGCTGGATTAACTGTCGATCAGTTTAAAGAACTGCTTTGATATAGCAGTGGAGTGTTTGAATCTCTCAAGGCCGCATTCAAGTCTGGGAAATCTATCCTCGGGTGAATATTCGGAAAATTACTCGGAATAAACTTGAAAAAGTGGAGTTATGAGTGGACCAGAAACGTGGGTAGGTGCGAAGATCGATGCAACGGATGAAAGCGCCTGAATGCTGGAGGCGGGGATTCACCCGCCTCCGCAGGAAGCCACGCCTGTAAAGGCGTGGAGG
>SBBU01000339.1 GCA_005239585.1 Planctomycetaceae bacterium | reverse complement strand
TTTCTATCTCTTTTTCCTCTTTCACTCGCTCTAACAGCAAACTCTCTGTAAAGTTTGCCCAACGCTTTGCACGTACTTCATGAAATGACCTAATGGCCCCAGACCTAATCAGTTCCCCAAATAGATCTTTAAATATGGCGTGACAGATCCCTTCACGAATAGCTCTATTTGGCCATTCATCATAGAGTTTGAGCCTAACGACTGTTTCAAACATACTAACAGGGGCAGGATCCGTTGCAGTTTCAGCCCTCCCTGACTTGCCCACAACATCTCTTACTTCCGGGAAACTGCGAATCACAGAATCTTGGTATTTCATGATATCAACAGCACCAGTAAGCGAAACATTTGCGGCTGTAATTGGCATGAAAAGGTAATCGCCTTCATCAAGTTTTGGCATGAATTCATTTCCCTGTCCCCGGCATATACGTGAATTCAAAAGCTCTGTCCAATCAGCAATTTCATCCTGGACTCCCGGCAGGATCTCTTTCCCACTAACCAAAGAAGCTATCTCAACAGGAAGACGAACAGGGCCCAAAAGAATCGTCCCTGCCCCGCATGACAGACAAAGCGATGTTATGAAGAGGCACAAGGCAAGAGCAATAGTTAATTTCTTATGTGATAATGCCCAGTTTAAAAAAGGTTTGTAAATAGACCTGAAAAACTTGATTACAATGTTCTCATCTTCTGAATGCAGCTTGCCTCGTATAAGCAAGGCACACAAGACAGGGACTAGTGTAATAGCAATCACTGTTGAACCAACCAACGCAAATGTCTTTGTAAGCGCCAGAGGATGAAACAATCTGCCCTCCATGCCTGTCAGCGAAAAGACAGGCAAAAATGCAAGTATGATGATCGCCATTGAGAAAAATATTGGTCTTGCCACCACTTTGCATGATGATAACACAATCTCTTTAAAGCGTGGATGACCGTAATTGACCCCCTCACGATCTAATCCCTTGAAGCAGTTCTCCGTAACAACAATACCAGCATCTACAAGGACACCAATCGCTATAATGATGCCGCTAAGCGACATTATGGTCGATGTTACTCCAAAAAGTTTCATGAACAGAAAAGAAATCAGTATAGCCAGAGGGAGTGGAAGTGTAACTATTAAAATGCTTCTGAAATGCATCAAAAATATTATGTGTGCAAACGTGACAAGAATAATGACCTCTAACAGGGACTCTTTCAGTGTATCTATTGCACGATGTACAAGCTCACTCCTGTCATAAAACGGCACAATTCTCACACCTGCAGGGAGGCCAGGTTCTAATTCATCGATCTTTTTCTTGACAGCCTCGATAACCTCGTTTGTGTTGACGCCGTGGCGGGCAACGATTACTCCCCCAACCGCCTCCTCGCCATCCTTCTCCAGTGCCCCACGGCGAAAGTCAGGACCCATCTGAATCGTCGCAACGTTCTTGATAAAAATTGGGACCCACATATCCTTCTGTCCCTCTTCCATTTCAGTGCCCGGATCTTTCTTAACTCTCTTGCCATTTTCTTCCCTTGGCTTCATGTGCTTTACGACTATATTCTCAATATCTTGAACGCCGCGCAGCCACCCCACCCCTCGAATTATGTGTTCGATTCGATTCTGCTCCACCACCTTCGCACCGATACTTATGTTGCTCTTCATAACAGCCATCAGTACCTCGCCAAGTGTCACGTGATAGGCAGACAATGCCTGCGGATCAAGTTCGATCTGGTACTGACGAACCAATCCCCCAACTGTTGCCACCTCAGAAACATTGCTTACGGCATTCAAGGCGTAACGAATCTTCCAGTCCTGCATTGAACGAAGCTGAGCCAGGTGAAATGAAGATCTAACCAGCTCTAAACCATCCTGCGGACATTTGCCCGCATTTGCATACGATGGATGCAGATGCTTTGGGCAGTAATACCCATTTTCAACCGTATACCAAAAGACCTGTCCAACACCGGTAGCGTCAGGCCCAAGCACTGGAACCACACCTTGAGGCATATGTCCCATTAGAAGATTCAGCTTCTCTGCCACACGTTGTCTGGCAAAGTAAAATTGGACCGAGTCTTCGAATATCACATATACCATCGAGAATCCGAACATCGACTGCGATCGAACCGCTTTTGCGCCAGCCAGTCCGCGAAGATTGGATACAAGTGGATATGTTATCTGCTCTTCCACTTCTCTCGGGGATCGTCCCGGCCAGTCTGCAAAGACAATAACCTGATTATCTGTCAAATCGGGGATGGCATCGACGGGTGTATTCATCAGGGCCCAATAACCAAATGCAGCAAAACCAAGTGAGATCAGTATTACTATGAAGCGATTGTTTACGCAGATCTCTATTAATTTGTGAATCATTCTATGCTATTTATTCTTTGGTTCTTCTTTCTTTATTTCAGAGGCCCCACTATAGAGCATACTTGCCCCTGAAGTGATATTAGCTTGGGCATCCAGTAAAAAGTTGCCTGCGGTTGCCACCTTGTCACCCTCTGCAAGACCGCCCAATAGAACATAATAGTCTTCTTTAGCAAGATGACCCAGTTTGACTTTTTTGCGTTCGTAGAGACCAGTTCCAGTCTCGACGTAAACAATTTTACTTCCTCCGGCATCAATCACAGCTGAACGAGGAACAGCCAACGGGTTTAGCGCAGTAGAAACTTTCCTTGCCTGTAATTCCATACCACACTTGGCACACTTGCCCGGTTTATCAGAGGTAAAGCCATCCATTGGGCACTGATATATAGTCTTAGCGACAGAAATCTTTTTAGGCTTTAAATCCATACCACATTTCGGGCATTTACCCTGGCGCTCCAACGGGCGCTCAAGACAGCCCGGTCAGCAGTCGTATACGACTTTTTCATCTCCGCGTGGGACAACCGTTTGCGGCTGACCTTTTTCGTCAAGTGGAACTTCAATAGTAACAGTAGCGAATAGACCGGGGACCAATTTTTTAGCCTGATTCTCTACAGAGATTAATAGCCTAGAGGTCCGGGTTTTTTCCAGAACCAACGCCTTGCTGGCTACAACTCCATCAAATGTCTCACCGGGATGGGTTATCGTTGTAAACCTTATTTTTTGATCGGGTCTGACCAGAGATATGTCAGATTCATAAATCTCTACCCAAAGCCAAAGTTTTGTGATATCTGATATCTTATAAAGCTCATCGCCCTCTTTAATATATTTACCCCGTTCTACATTTGTCCAGACAACAGTTCCGTCACTAGGTGCACCTATTGTCATCAGAATTTTCGACTTGCGGTCCTTCTCTAGTCCCTGTATTTGCTCCTCAGTGATACCCCACAGTACTAGTCGATCTTTCACCGATTGCATATGTCTCTTGGCATTCTCGATCAAGTCGGTATGTTTGCTATCCTTGATCTTCTCGTATGACTCGATAGAAAGAAGATACTCCTCCTGTGTTGTTACAAGTTCCGGGCTATAAATAGCGAAGAGCGAACCGCCCTTCTTTATCTCCGCTCATCAGTAAGTTACGTAGAGTTCATCGATGCGTCCGGGGACTCGGGCTGTTACGGTAACAGTCTGAAGCTGATCTATCTCCAATGTCCCCACTGTTCGGATCTCTTTTGTCAATTGGCGCCTCGAAACAGGCTCTGTTTTTAATCCGATTGCCCGAATCTGATCTGATGAAAGATTCACTGTTATGCGAGGTTCTTCTCCTGATTTTGTGACCTTCTTTATTTTGTGAGTGTCATCGAGTTCCATGTTACATATCTTGCATATTCCTAGAGTATCTCGTTCGTAGCCATCCATCGGACACCGATACACATACTTTTCTGTATCCGTAACTTGCCCTATTTTTGCTTCTGAATATCTGTATGGCCAGAAGGCCTTTTTTATCTCGGTGCGTAATATAAATAATGCAACCACAACAACAGCAAGAAACACGATTAGTATCTGCCAGATAGGTATCTTTTTCTTTTCACTCATGAAACACCTCCGTTACTCAATTCGTCCTGCCAAGCGTTCCAGCTCTGCCTTTTGAATTTCATACTCAACTCGCGTCTTTTGGTAATTAATCTTGTGCATCCGGAGCTCAACCTGAGCGGTATTCAATGTTAAAAAATCGATCTGACCTTTTTCATATCCGCTCCTTGCAGTCTTGACACTTTGTTCTGCCTGTGGAAGCAAAGTGCTCTCGTAGAGAAGCACAGACTTTTCTGCGGCAAAAAGCCTTGCTACCGCGTCCCTAAGTGACGCCATTGTCATATTCTTCATTGCGTGAAGCGCTGATTTCTGAGATGCGAGAATAGCTGACTTTTCTCTTACTATTGCACTGTGCCTTGGATTAAGCCACGGTAAGTTAAATTCCATCATCCCACCCCAGCCATCAGGACGGCGACCCATCTGCCAGTAATCAGCGCCAAGCATTATATCAGGCTGAGTCTGATCTGCCTTGGCCATGTCAACTTCTTTTTCACTTGCCTTGACCATTGCCTCCATCGCCTTTATCTCTGGGCGCTCCTGCAAGACTCGGACGTAAAGTTTCTCCAGATCTATATTTAGCTCTTTAAACTGAGTTAATTCCGGATCAGCAAAGAACTTTTCTTGTTTGCGGTTAAGCAGGCTATTCAACATTGTACGAGCCGACTCGATCTTCTGATCGATGATAATCACATCGTTATGCAGCATTGTGAGTTCAAGCTGTGATCTGACCACATCCTGTTGGATGCCCTTACCTGTTTTATACTTTATATCTGCGATCCTAACGTGCTCTTGATGCAATTCTACGTGTTCGTTGTGTATCTTTCGTTCAAGGTATGCAAGCAGATATTCATAATAGGCCTTCACTACCTTTTCTCTCAGCTTCCTTTCCTCTGCCCTGTACATTTGCAATGCCGAGTCTGCTTCTTTTAGGGCTATCTGCCCCTTGATGTCTAATTTTCCAAAAAAAGGCAGCATTTGACCAAGACTGATCATGTTTGCCTCACTGCGATTAAATGCAAACGGCTGACGCAAAGGTATTGCCTCGGCTATCAAACGAATATGAAGATCGTCCAATGAGACCGCAGCATGAAATCTTGCCACCGCCGCATAAACCTTGAACCTTGCCTCATCCATTTCCGGGTTGTTAGCGATGGCAAATCTCACGAGGTCATCTACCCTGAGTTCCTCGTCAAATTTATCCTGAACCAAAGGGAGATTAAGCGCCCTTTCCATTTCGATCATGCGCAGCTTTTGGACCAAGTCGTCATACTCTTTCCTTGTTTGTGTAGAGAGACATCCTATCAAGAGCGCCAAAGGCAAAGAGAGCAACGCAATCGATCCCAGCTTAAACTTACAGTTATTCATCACTAAAAACTCCTCAATACTATTATTTATCGACCAGAAGTAGATTCTGGACTTATTAACCCGAGGTGGAAAAGTTTATAGTAGAAGGTTATAGATTACTCTTTCCGGTATGAAGATTTCGTTTGCTAATGGCTTTTTAGATTCAAAAGAAACGCTTGTAAATAATTGCTGCAATACGGGGGTATTATATAAATCATTTGTTACATCCCTTTTATCAGTGTCTGATTCAAAATGGAAGCACTTGCAATCCGGCTCATTTTGGTTCTGTTTCTGTTCATCGCATTCACAGGTCTTTTTACAGCAATCTTTTTCCTCCTGATTAGCATGAGAACCGCAAGGACAGTCGCCAGCGTTTAATGAGCTGGAAAAAAGCAGGCACAAAATTGCAAATCGGATCATTGTATATTCAACAATTCCTTCAGCTTGCCTACAGGAAGCCTGCTTACACACATAATTGTGCCTTTGGCAGTCTTCTGCACCAAGACATTATTTTTGCCAATTTCATAGGTTTTAAACGCCAAATCTTTCTGACTGAGCTGGTCGCATGGGAATATGCCTATTAACTGACCATCTTTTGAGTAGACTACACACGCGTACTCGCCATTCTGAAGCCTAGTGCAACTGCATTTAAAACCCTTGATCTCAAGATTACAACCCGGCAATTTTTCTCTTATGCAGCCGCAAACAGCTGTACTATCACGAGCCGCACTTATTGCAACATCATTTTCTAGTATACGATCGAAATAGAGTGCGCTTGATTTAACGACCTCTGGAGGCTCTGCATCAGCCGACTTTTGCAGCGCAAAAATCAATACTATCACCAAGCAGGCCGCTACAAGAGAGCTGGCATAGCGAAGCGGTATGAGAACAGGGCTCTCTTTGGCGCTCAAAGCCTTTTTTATACGCTCATTTAATTCCTTTTGAGGATCGGCAAGTCTGACCTTAGCTATTCCATTTTTGATTAGCCTCTGGTTGTTGAATTCTATAGCACATTTGCGACAGACTTTTAGAT
>SBBU01000251.1 GCA_005239585.1 Planctomycetaceae bacterium | reverse complement strand
TTTGAAAATTCAAGAGGTTAACGATTTAGTGGGATGGACTTATTACGAAGGAAAGTTCGAAACGTACCAGGATACAAAAGTGAAATAGCTTATGTTTATGAAATGCTCTTTTGCATTCTTTTTAGTGCTGCTTGTATCCTGGATGCAGCCACAGAATCAAAAAATGGATCACAGCGCATCCTGTCCCAAGGAATGCAAATCTTGTGATCAGGTTGTCGACAAGGCGTTGAAATTCATAGTACAAGCGCAACAGCCAGACGGAAGCTGGAATCCCTGGGAGCCATGGGACAGACCTAAAGATAAAGTGGAATCGTATAAAAAGGAATATAAAAGTGACCGTAAAATCTTTTGTACGCTTCCTATTAGTTGCCTTAATGGATTGGCACTGGCTGTGAGCGGTTCTACTACAAAAGAAGGGACATATCAAAAAGAACTCAAGAAGGTTGAGGGTGTGACGGAAGAGCTTGTCATCAGCTGTTTCAAATCTAGAAAAAAGGAGCTTGAAGAATTAGGAAAGACAAAGACAGAACCGCTCGTGTCGGAGGCGCCTATTGCCCTCTTCTTTTCCTGCTATCTTTTGATTCATCTCTATCAGTTTGCCAAGTCAGATGAGCTAAAGAGACTGCTTGAACAGATTCGCGACCATATAGTTAATATTCAGTGCGATGATGGTGGATGGACGTATAATTTTCCATACAAGTGGGGCCTTGCCTGTAACACCAACGAAGCACTCTTAGCACTTTTTATGATGAGGCATGTTGGGCTAGATGTGGATCCGGGAGTATTTGACAAGGCACGCAAATTTTATACAAATCCAAGGCTTCAAAATGAAAACGGTGCGTTTAATTATTCCCTTCACCATCGCAAAGAGGGACGAGCAAGCAGGACTCTTGTTGCGCTCTGGACAATGAATTTATTAGAACTTGAAGAGACTGAGACATACAAAAAAGCAAAGGGGTATGTGGAAAAGAATATGGCAGAACTGGGCACCGACAATCATGGTCCTGCATATCACCTCTTTCTTGGGGGAATAGCTGCTTACTGCATTGAAGCCAAGGCGTTATGGAAGGAATACAATCGATGCTTTCGCGACACAATTTGCAAATCACAGATGAAAGCTGGGAGTATAATGTTAAAGGGTAGTGGGATTTTGGTGCCGCGGGATGGCGATCCAAAGTATGGAATGGGTATCTGCTACACAACACCCCTGTATGCAATTGTTCTACAGCTTCACAAAGGACATTTTATCTTTGATAAGCTAAAGCCGATCTCGTCGAAGAAAACCGAGTGAGTTTTTATGGGGTTTCGTTATGGCAAGTCCCTATTTATAATCCCTCAAAAGATTGTTCTTTTCAGCATGCTGGCTCTTTTTGTCTCATCTTCGAGTTTGTATCAGGATAAAAAAGAGGCATCTCAGGAAGAATTTTCAGTCCAGAATATAAAATTACTCATGGATAGAGGCATATCCCTCCTCATTAACTTGCAGGTAAAGGATGGCTACTGGGCTTCCAGCAGAGATGTATATCCAGAACAAGCTTTTTTCAGCAGACTTGCAGTAACTGCCGTTGTATGCAAGGCGCTATTGAAGATCGCATCAGATAATAATAGGGCAAAGGAGGCAGTCGAGCGAGGCGTGCGATTTATATTGGATTCGTATGGAGACAAGAAAGGGACAAGAAAGAACTTTGATGAGGGCTCAAATCCAATATTGTCAGGCTCAGATTGGGGCAGGCCGTATGTGCTTGAGTTACTCGCAGATCTATACATTTCCAATAAAGAAAGGCAGGATCATGAAGAGTTGAAGACCGCTATTGAGAAAATTATTCAGTACATGGAAAAAGCGGCTGTCAAAAAGGGTACTGGCTGGCATTATCTACTCAAGAAAAACATCTGCAGTTTTACTACTGCCGTTACCCTGCTTAGTTTTTGTTCAGCAAAGGACACTGGTTTCAAGGTTAATCAAGAGCTTATCGAAAAGGCATTGAATAGCTTAAAGAAACTAAGATTGGAGACAGGGGCATTTTGCTATGATGATAATATAGGAATGGGTAAAGAATTAGGGTCAAGACCTTGTAACAAGGTGCAGGGATCAGTTGGTCGCACATCCTTGTGTGAGTTCACGCTTTTAAGGTATGACAAAGGTAAAGAGAAAGACCTGGAAAAGGCTATTCAGACCTTCTTTGAGTACTGGGATGAGATGAAGAAGGTATATAAAAAAATAGGCCATAAAGGCGAGTATTCAATAGCCTCTTATTATTTTTTCTTTGGACATTACTATGCAGCGCAAGGTGTAGCTGTCCTATCTGATCTGACAGCCCGTGACAAGTACTATAGAAAAATCTATGAGCTATTGCTTAAGACAATGGAGAAAGATGGGGGTTGGAATGACGACAGCCGAGAGAATGGCAAGCCGTACTGTACTGCGAAGATACTTTTAATACTTTCGTTGATAAGGAATCATCTTGATAAAAAGAATTGAAAGAAAGCTGTTGTGATGGGACTCGGACTGGAAGACAGAGACAGCAATGTTTACGACAACGGTTCAGGTATGAGCTTTTGCCATATTACTGACGTGTACTATCTATAAAATCTTTGGATATGCCATGCTACAGATAAATCATCTACACAATGAGACTGTTTCGAAGAAGTAGCAGATTGTTCTATATCAGCCCTGTTTGGCGTGATATTCCCGGGACTGGAGAGGAAGGAGTAGCTTTCCAGCAGGATTGCTACTTTCAATGAAGTGTCTACACAATTGATTTAACCTGTCTTCCTGACTTGCCGCTCTGGATCCTGCACTGGAGTGACTAAATTTACACGCAATCGCCTGTAGCATTCACTTTTTGATTGACATAGCAT
>SBBU01000012.1 GCA_005239585.1 Planctomycetaceae bacterium | reverse complement strand
CTTCCTCTCTACAAATGAAAACTATTCCGTTTAGCCCAATCATCTTTTTTAAAAATGATGTAGGAATACTAAAAAAAGTAGACCTTTCCACCTACAGTGCCGGTGCAAATTTAACTTCAATACAAATATCTGCCACAGGAGATTTTGTCAAAACAATCACTACAGAGAATGACTTTGCAATATTCGATGAGAATAATGTCGCCTACGTAACTTCAGATCCAAATACTATATTACCAGACGAATTAAAACGAGCTGTGATTTCTGGCAGTACAGTTACACTAAATACATTTTTCTTGGCAAATTCTCCCAATGACAATATTGAAGTATGGGGTATGCTAAACTCAAAAGTGACATTTACAGTAAAAACAGCAACTGACATAAGTCTTAAGGTCATACCATTCAATGGAGGTCTAGTAGATGATAGAGAAACCATCAGCGCAGAAAGTGTAACACTGAACTCAGTTCAGTTTACACAAGGTAGCATCATTTGGAGCGTAAGCTATATAAATTCCGGTATCTTTTTTGGCTCGTCACTAAAATTTTATGTCATGGATACAGGTTTCCAACAGCGAATAAACTTAACAGGGAGGGAACTAAATGACACTTTCAAGCCTGAACTTATACGCACCGCTGATTCGTTTCACGTCCTAGTAAGGGAATTTGACACGAGCGGCAATGTGTATATTTCAATGTATAGAGAAGACGGAATAGATCCTAGGAGTTATAAATATATATCAAACTCGTCTACTCCTCAGATCTTTAGCATATGTCCTAAATCCGTTTTGACATGGGACACGGTTGTCAAACAACTGTTTCCTGACGAGACATCTAGGATTGTATTTAAAGAAGGGACATTCATCAAGAGCAGGGATTTTAACCTGCTCACGACATCTGAGATCTCAGTCGGCAGCAATCCAGCCACTGTAAGCACTATTTCAAGTAGTAAATTATGGAATTATCACTCTGTTACTTTAGGAGACTCGGGTACAGAGGCAGATATAGTGTTTTTTATCGCCGATTCAACAAATTCAATCGTCGCTGTTAGCTCAACAGCCTCATCGAAGACAGTGTTTGGTGTTAATAAATAATATTCCTTCTTGATTAGTCAAGACGCAGTATGTACATTAAGTCTAATAAAGCAATGAGAAATTTCCTTAGCATTGGCCTGCTGTCGTTTGTCTTTGGGTGTTACACCTGGCAAGAACAATCTATAGGCGATGCCATAGATCTTCTAATGTGGAAAATTTACTTTGAGTTGGATAGCGCCGTAGCGTCCCAGGACAATCTTCAAATACAAAAATTGCAGGTCGAGATATCCCGTATAGCAAAGCAGAATGAAAAACTGCTAATCGATACTTTAAAAGGGAATGATGCGCAACACAAGGCTATCGCCGCCGCAGCTATAGGATTTACTCAAGACCCAAAACTTGCTCAAAATCTCATTAGTGCGCTTTCTGATGAATCTTTTCAAGTAAGAAAAAATGCCGCTGCATCACTTGGTTATCTCAATAATCCAGAGGCAATTGGACACCTTAAAAATATGCTCAAAGATACTGAAAAACAAGTAAAGAGCGCTGCTCTATATGCACTCTACCATCTCATTAAAGGCGATTCTGATCATGAACTAATGAATGAGATTGTCAGTTCTCTCTCTGATTCCGATGGGGAAGTACGAATACATGCACTCCTTATACTTGCTAAAACCAGATATAAAAAGGCCTCTCCTAAAATAATCGAAAGACTAGATGATAAACTAGTCCTGGCAAGAATAAATAGCGCGATCACGCTAGGAATGATTGGTGAAAAAACCGCCACAAAGCCATTAATCGAACTCCTAAAAGATGAGGAATTAAATGTGCGCAGATCAGCACATGTTGCCCTCAAACAAATTACCAGCAAGGATATCGATATGAATTATATGGAGTGGAAGAAATGGTACGAATCACAGCACTAATAACATTAATACTGATTACTTCTTGCTCAGTTGAAGTCGGTCCTCCCTTGATGACAGATCTATATTCTCCAACAACTGTATATTTTGGAAACAAAATAAAATATACAAAACCAGCAGAAATAACCTCTCTTTTGGTCTTTAAACACATACCTGAGTATAAGAGAATATTAAGTGAAAACCTGACGCCTCATGACGCAGAATATTACCTTTTACTTGGCAAGTCATGCGACGTATTTTACTACCATATCAATACTCTAGCAATACAGAAGAATCTCGATCTAATAGTGGAAAAGGGAATTATGTCTTTTACTAGACCAGCAATTGATATTACAAAAGATGTTCTTGATCGACTCGCCAACAAATAATTTATGGTAATTGTATTCCTAGGACTCTTTCTAACGACAGATTACCAACCTTACAACCTCCCGCCAATACTAGAAGGGCAGTCGGGCAAATGGCAGATACACAGGTCCTCTAATACAAATGCAGATTATTTTGCAGAAAAAGTTTTATCGATTGTTCAGGAGAATCAAGAACCATGGAGGGATCTTTGCTGTTATGAAAAGGGCAGGACAGAAAAAGATGGGATCGTAACTATCCTTTATTATCTCGAACACGAGAATCTCCAAGTCTATAACGATATGCTAAAACTATTTCTAACTCCCAAGGGTTTCATAACTGTAAATCAACAAGAACACTTGCTAATGATTAGAGACGCCAAGGAAAACATACCCCATGTTGAAAATGCCTTTCTAATGCTCCATGGAAAAGACTTGCAGGTTATGATAGAGGCCAAAGTTGTAGAGGTACGCTGGGATAAGAAACTAGAGGTAGGCTTTGAGGGCGGAGATACTGGCAGTCTTGTATTTATCAAGAATGCTACATCGGGCTCATTTCTGAGAGAAATAGCTACAAATTTAAATCCAACTAGTTTTACTCCGGGGATATCCTCTACGGGGAATATGAATTTTTCTGGAATTGCATTTAGATTCAGAGATGTGCATAGTTCTACGTTTGGAACAATAAGTGCGACACTCCGGACTTTTCTTGAGCGTGGTCAGGCCCAAGTTCTAACTAATCCAAAAATCCTCTGCGGACATCACTCAAAAGCTACCATATTCTCAGGCGACGAGACTCCCTACTTAAAGGCTACAATTACACCTGGAGGCGCTACAGCAGGTGTGGAATATATTAAAACAGGTGTAACTTTAGATGTAACCCCTCATATAATCTCAAAATCCACTGTAAAATTAACAATCAAGCCTGAAGTGAAAGCAATTAGGGGTTTCACGAGCTTTCCAATCCCTTTTGGATCAACTGTTGCCACTACTATTGCGCCAATAACAACGACTCGATATGCAGATACCAGCATAGTTGTAGAAGATGGTGAGGAAATAGTAATAGCAGGGCTTATAAGAAGGGATAAAGTTATTATTCGAAAAGGAGTTCCAATACTTATGGATATTCCAATACTGGGCTTTTTCTTTTCTAAAACGGAAGAGAGTGACTCTGTACAGGAGGTCATCTTTCTGATCCGTCCAAGAATTATTACACACTCTGAAAAACAAAAATTGTTTGAGCCTAAGAAATAACATGAATAATCCGTCTATAACTTATGGGTAGGGCACTAGTTATAATCTTTGGCCTTTCAGTAATACTCATTATTGCGCTTTTATACAACCAAGTCTTTCCAACTGAAGTTTCTAATGAAAAACCACCAAAAAAATTATCACACAATAATACAACATCAAACAATACAGGACATAATCATACAGATCATAAGCATGATCATGAGGTAAAACATGAAAACCATGATCATTCAAAGCAAATTAAAATCAATACAGCCCATGCCTATGGGTATGTATTTGACTCAAAATCCGTTCCAGTTGCCAGCGCAACAATCAATTTCCAAACGTGCAAGATCACAGAGCCACATATGGCGCCAAGCGCTCCTGTCGTCTATTCAACAAAGAGTGGCAATGATGGTTCCTTCAAAATAGACCTGCCAGATGGTCTTTTTCTACTTTATGTGCATACTGGAGCACACCGTCCATATAGGGAGGAGAGCGTAAAGCTGCTGCAAGGAGAGAGTCGTTTCTTTAATGTTCTGCTATCCGAAACAGCAAAGATTGAAGGAGTGGTATTAGACATCAATTCAAGACCAATTGGGGGCGCTCACATAGGTAGTTCTGATGAAAGCTCACTATTAGTTAAAACTGACGAGCTAGGCCGATTTACTCTACACGGAATAGAAGAAGAAAAAACCAATATCTTTGTTATTAAAAAAGGTTATGCTACTAGACACATGAAAGGAGTTCCAGCTTGGTCTTTTAATACTATAATTCTTGAAAGGCCTTCAATAATAAAAGGTTTCGTACAAGGGTCAAGTAGCTATACAATTAAACTGGCGATAGGAAAGCAGATTGTAACGTCAAAGCAATGCAACGGAAGCAGCTTTCAGATTGACGAAGTATCTCCCGGAGACTATACTATCTATGCAGAAAATGAAAATTTGGTCTCAAAACCATTGCCAATTCGTGTTGTATCAGATATCATATTGGATTGTGGACCACTAATTATGGGGGAGAAAAAATGAGATATTTTATCATTTTGTTTCTCTTAACCGCCTCTTGCAGTCAGGGCGGTGGTCTTTCAAGTGGCGTCCCAAGCAGTACCTCAAACACCACCAACAATACTAACACAAATACTACGCCAAGCGGAACTGTTACAGGTGTTCTTACAAACAGTAATGGAGTAGTTACGGGCATCGAAGCAGATGGAACGGACCTGAGTAATGTATCAGGCGGTGAAACATTAACTTTCAATTCTGGTAATACGCAAGGACAGACTGCAACGGTTCAATCTGTTACAGGCAGCACAATAACATTTACTGCTCCGATGACTAGTACATCTCAACCAGCTGTGGGAGACCAATTTTCTATAAGTAATTCCACTAATAATCAGACAGGGCATGGTGAAGATCTTAAATATTCAAACGGTCATCCATTGAAATGCTGGGATACTCGCTCTGAAATAACA
The DNA here is from genome assembly GCA_005239585.1 of Planctomycetaceae bacterium. The sequence continues at coordinate 10,771 of SBBU01000012.1, read as the reverse complement.
AATCCTGAAAATGAAGTAGTAACTCTAGTCAACAACTACAGAATCAGTTTGGGACTGAATGCGCTTACACATGATGAAGGACTACGAAAATGCATCAGGGCTCACTGCCATCACATGTTTGTCCACAACTTTTTTTCTCATGACAATCCTGAAGGAGATGACCCGTGGAAGAGGGCTGCAGCTAATGGGATCAGTGCAGATGGCGAAAACATAGCAAAAGGCTATACTACTGCGACCTCCGTATTTAATGGTTGGAAGGCATCAGCCGGACACGATGCAAACATGAGGGGCAGTCATACAAAAATAGGAGTTGGATATTACAACGAAGGTTACCACTGGGGTCAGTTATTCAAATAACGTGATTTGGTTGAAAAAAAGGAAAGGCTCTTCGGAGCTGTAGCACTAGAAGCAAGATATATCACACCAGAACAACTATCACAGTGTCTTGAAGAACAAAAGCGGCTTAGGCGAAGAGGGGTTAACATGCTTATTGGCCAGCTACTGATAAAGTATGGCTATATAGATCACATCCAGTTTATGGAAATACTAAAGCTACAACAGAAATTCACCCTTCAATGTCCGACTTGCTCAGCCAAGCACGATATATATACAAAGGTTGAGGGCAAATCTGTTAGATGTAACAATTGCGGCAAGCTTATAATGATCCCCCCCTCTTTAACTGAAAGCACATCTGATGAAATCGCTGTCAAGTCACTGGAATCGTTCGGCATAGTTGTTCCACTAGAAGGTCGCCGTGAATTCGCAAAGTATCAACTCATCAAAAAATTAGGGCAGGGCGGCATGGGAATAATTTTTCTTGCTCGTGATAGAACTACAGGGAACACTGTTGCATTAAAAATAACGAAACAGTTAAAGACGAGCAAAAAGACATCTAAGAGATTTATTAGAGAGGCGGAAATTGTCAAGTCATTAAATCATCCAAATATTGTCAAGGTCTATGAGATAGGTGTTCATAACAGCATTCAGTATTTCACAATGCAATATATAGATGGAGTATCACTTGATTATCTCTTCTCGCAAAAAAAACACTCAATTATGGATCTCATAGCAATACTGGAAAAAGTTGCCAGAGCTATAGCCTATTCACACCAGCAGGGGATCATACACAGAGACATAAAGCCTTCAAACATTATGGTAGACAGGAATAATAACCCGTATATCATGGACTTTGGACTGGCAAAACTCATCGAGACAGACAGTAAATTTGGGGTAATAGTCGGCACCCCTTTTTACATGTCACCTGAGCAGGTAAGAGCCGAAATAGAGCTGGACGAACGAAGCGACATCTATTCACTAGGCGTGATATTATATGAAATGCTTGCCGGGATTGTCCCTTTTACTGGAAAAACAGAGGCAGAAGTCTATGAGAAAATACTAGGACAAAAACCAATCCCCCCAAGCGTTATTGATAAATCTGTTGACCCAGATCTTGAGGCAATTGCGCTTATGGCTATCGAAAAGAATAGAGAGCAGAGGTACAGGACTGCAACTCAATTTGCGGACGAAATGAAAAGATTTCTACAAACCGAACCAGTAGACGCAAGACCTCAAGAACTTATACCACGATTCATTCAAGAGGCTAACTCTAGTCCAATCCCCTTGATATTAATTGGAGCAGCTATAGTATTCATGATCCTTTTCATATTAATATTCAAACCGTTTTAAAAGCGTCAAGAAGCATTTGAAATCCTATCTTATGAGAATAACTATCAATAACTTTCTGACGAGCCTTTCCTCCCATTGCAAGACGCTGTGCACCATTTGCTATCAATTTATCTATTGCTTCATACCATTCGTCTTGTGATACTGCCCAAAAGCCTTCGGTACCATCGGTTACTACATCTCGATTAAGACCGACTGGAGAGAGCACAACAGGCGTGCAACATGACATATGCTGAAGGGCTTTTAATGAACACTTGCCTTTACTCCAATCCGAGTCATCAAGCGGCATCAAACCTATATCAAATTCTTGGTAATCGCTTACATCCCTATCCAGTCTCCATGTACGCCTTTCATGTTCAAAATCGAAGAAGTTAAACGTATTAGGAAAACTCTCGCTGACCAGGACAATTCTAACCCTATTCCCATATTTTCGTTTTATCCTTGAGAGGGCGCTAGAACAGGCCTGTAAATAAAGAAGGTTTTGTGGAGACCCTGACCATCCTATAGTAATAATATCATTGTTTGGTCTTTGAATGGGTATATATCTATCAGTATCAATGCAGGTAGGAATAATAAATGTTTTTGTATATTTACTAGCCCAATCTGAAAGAAAGCTGTTGCCGACAATACAATTATCACACTTGGAAACAAAATACGTATTTCTCTGGATTTTTTGTTCAACAGTCCTGCGAGGTTCGATATCATATGGGGGATATGCAAAAATAGCATCATCAAAGTCCATATACAATTTCTTAGCCGCTTTTCTAATCAGCCAAGTCTGCCATTTTGGGAATGGACAACGATAGTTTAAAAATATATCAGCCCACTCTATATTTTTCAGCAACTCATTAAAGAACCAGATTGTTCTTTGTAGTCTTCCGTATGGAATATTACCCATAACAAAGACCCTTGTCTCGATCCCTACTTCCTTCAATTTTGGGATATACTTTATTATCCTTTCACGCGCTCCCGGAACATCCTTCCATCCAACTAGAGAGAAAAAAACGCGTTTTATCAAGGCTAAATCCTTCAATATCTTAAAATGAAGCTCCGCACAGCAAGTCGCCTACGCACCAAAGCCGCTACGGCGACGGCGCGCTGTACGGTATCTGGGCACGACGATGCTTCATTCGCCGACCTTCGTCGGCCGTAGCCGACTACGGTCGGCAAAGGCCGAAGCCAACCTGCCTTCGCTCTTCGAGCTACGGCAGGTTCGCCTCGCCATTCATCCACCCAGCTTGCTGGGTAGTATTCTGGCGAAGGCGAACAAGCTTGGCATATTCACCTTGAAAGTTACCTTGGCGTTTATTATACTAAATTTTTGTGTCAGATCTTACAATTACCATCAAAAAACTACAAGATGTAGAAAACGGGTCTATTGTAGCTCCGAACGGAGTTATAGATGCCCGCACTGTAATGGAATTCCAGTCCAAGCTAAACCAGTTGGCAAATCAGCATATAACTAGAATTTTAGTAGACATGGATCAGGTGCGTTATGTTAATTCAACCGGGCTAGGGTGTTTAATCACTTTACTTGATGCATTAAATGCCGAGGGTGGAAAGATTGTTCTAATGAACTTGCAGCCAAAGGTAAAGGTTGTATTTGAAATGCTTGGGCTCACTTCATTTTTTAGAATAGTGCAATCTATAGATGATGCAATAAGTTATTTTAGGTCACTTTCCGGGACGATGGAAGATACCTCACAAAAGGAGAAAATAGAAGAGTCTGTCGAGAGAACTGCGATTATAGAAAAACCCGCTGAGGATACTACTTTTCAAGAACCCAAGACCGTTATCTGCAAAAACTGCAGGTCACAGATAACAATAAAACAACCCGGCCTTTTTAAATGCCCTCGCTGCTTTACTATCTTCAACTATATTGGACCAACCAATGTAGTATTCCTCTCCAACCGAGATGTATATCCCATTCAACTAACCCTTAATTACTCTTCAGATGCTATAGATGGCCTCGCTAGTTTTGTGAAAAAATTCACAGATCAAATCAACGTAAACGAACACATATCAGATAAACTGATAAGGTCAATTACAGATACTACAATAAAACTTGCTTATAATAATGATGAAAATAACATCTTTCAGGTCGAGATAGTAAAGCAGGATTCTGAAATACAGATGAATTTCATAGACTCCGGAGACCCAATGGAATCGGTAATGTTTGATTCTATAAAAAGCCTTGTGCATAAATTCGAAATCCGTCCTCATATAAGAAAAGGTAACATTGTAAGCATAACCTTGAAAAAAGAAGCTACTTACGATACACTGCTATAATGATCGCAACGATAGGTCCTACCGAAATAATTCTGATTTGTGTTGTCATACTCATATTATTTGGATCAGCCAAAATTCCCGAGTTCATGCGGAATGTAGGAAAAGGCTTTGGGCAGTTTAAAAAGGGAATCAAAGAGGGAAATGAACCAGAGCAAAAAGAGTCTGCAGAATCAAAGGAACCAGCAAAGACCCCAGAGGGACCGAAGGAACCGGAGGACAAGAATAAAACCAAACAGCCATAGACTCTTTTATCTCCACTCTTTATAATACACTTCCTAATGAGTGATACAGATATTTTGGCTTTTGGGGCCCACCCTGATGATGTAGAGCTGACATGTGGCGGGACTATCATAAAAATGACCTCAAAAGGCTACCGTGTTGGAATTGTAGACCTTACCAGAGGAGAAAGGGGTACACGTGGAACCCCTGAAATACGAAAATTAGAGGCCGAAAAAGCGGCAAAAATTATGAATCTCACATTAAGAAAGAACCTTGAAATACCAGATACTGGGGTCTCTAACACATTAGAATACAGAAAAAAAGTGATAGCAGTCCTAAGAGAACACCACCCTAAAGTTGTCATACTACCTCCAAATGACATGCGACACCCTGACCATACAAATGCAGAGCGACTTGTATTTGAGGCCTGCTACTTCTCAGGGCTCAAAAATTTCGATGCACAAGGTGAGCATTTTCGCCCTGCAAAATTACTAAAACTTCACCACCCAAAGCACCAGTATAAACCAACTTTTGTCGTTGATATAACACATTTTTTTCAGAAAAAACTAGAGGCTATAGCAGCACACGAGAGCCAATTTCCCAGTGACGATAAGACACAGGCAGGGCTCTTTAAAATAGGTGACGTCAGGGAGTGGATAACATCCAAGGCAAGATATTATGGGACGCTGGTCGGACAACCTTATGGAGAAGGATTCATACAAGATGAAATGATGCAAGTGGAGGACATAACAAAACTCGATGTCAGTTCAATATAGAAATAAACTGCTAGTTGCCACACGAAATCCAGGAAAACTTGGAGAAATACTGGCTTTGCTTGGCCAAATTTATGCTGAGATTGTCAATTTCGCCGATTATCCCAACGTCTCCGTAGAAGAAACAGGCCCTACATTTGAAGAGAATGCCAAACTCAAGGCAATAAAAATCTCTGCCGAAACAGGTCATTTGACACTTGCAGAAGATTCCGGCATAGAGGTAGATGCATTGGATGGAAGACCCGGGATTTTATCAGCTCGATATGCACCGACTCCCGATGAATGCAATAAAAAAATACTAGAGGAGTTGAAAAATGTCACTTGGGAAAGAAGAACCTGTCGATATAGGTGTGTAGCCGCTCTTGCTCGTAATGGTACAGTCCTCTGCATAACACGAGGCATTTGCCCTGGCATTGTAACCCTTGAACCAAAAGGGACAAACGGATTTGGCTACGACCCCCTATTCTACCTCCCAGATTTTGATACCACAATGGCTGAACTGCCTGACTATATAAAGAACTCTATCAGTCACAGGGCAAAAGCAATGACTGATATGCGAAGTTATCTTGTATATGCACTGCGACGGTGATTTTCTCAAGTTATTCAAAAGACTGCCAAGCAGGCTATTCTTCAGCAGTCTTTTCACTGTACTCTTTGTATGTCTTTGCATCAATTTTACCTTGTTGATAAAGCTGCGTGAGGTAATCATCCAGAGTTATCATACCCAACTGCCCCCCTGTTTGTATATGAGAATAGATCATATGTGTCTTATTTTCACGAATAAGATTTGCAATAGCATTTGTATTTATCATGATCTCAAACGCTGCTGTACGGCCCCTGGAATCTGGGGATGGAAGCAGTGCCTGTGTAAACACGGCTAGTAAGGCCTGTGATAATTGTGCGCGAATTTGTTCCTGCTCATCGACAGGAAAGGAATTCACTATGCGATTAATTGTCCTTGGTGCACCTGATGTGTGCAAGGTTGCAAGAACAAGATGTCCAGTCTCGGCTGCAGTGAGGGCAGCAGACATCGTCTCAAGGTCTCGCATCTCTCCTACGAGTATTACATCTGGATCCATTCTCAGTGCAGATCTCAGGCCCTCACTGAAATTACTCACGTCTACGCCTATTTCCCGCTGAGTCATAATGGATTTACTGTGCTCGTGTTGGTATTCAATTGGGTCTTCGATTGTTATTATATGGCTATCTGTAGCCTTGTTTAGATATCCTATCATTGAGGCAAGGGTTGTGGTCTTGCCTGAACCGGTTGGGCCGGTGACTAGGATTAATCCCTTTGGTTTTACCAAGATGTCCTTTACGACCGGAGGCAAACCTACTTCCTCTAGTGACATTATACGAGATGGAATGAGCCTGAGCGCAATACCCGTATTTCCCTTTTGTCTGTATACGCTCGCTCTGAACCTGGCAAGCCCTTCAAATGAAAAGCCAAAATCGGTCGACCCCTTGGCCTTGAATTCATTCTTACATCTCTCTGGAGTAATTGAATTGGCAATAAGAGCTGTATCCTCTTCTTGTAGTTGTGGGCCCTTTATAGGCCTCAGACTGCCATGAATTCTAAGAATTGGCTGACTCGCAACCGTAAGATGCAGGTCTGACGCTCCTTTTTCGATTACAAATTGCAGCAAACTGCGAATATCAAACGGCATTACTTAAAACCAAAATCGCAACCTTAATATGTTATATCCTCCCTGTGAGTTAATGAAAGTATTTCTTCAAAGGAGGTTATACCATCAAAAACTTTGCGTAGACCGTCTTCCATAAGCGTAACCATCCCGCGCATTCTTGAATATTCCCGCAAATTGTTATGAGATTCCCTTTTGAATACCATTTCACGCAGGGTTGTATCCAATTCCATCAATTCAAATATGCCTTTACGGCCTTTATAACCCGTCTGTCTGCAATTCTTACATCCAGCAGGACCATATATCTTCTTTCCTTCGATCTTCTCTCTGGAAAGGTTGAGTGCCTTGAGAACATCTAAATCAGGGGGAGGAATTTCCTTCTTGCACTCACATAGTATACGAATCAACCGCTGTGCCATAATCGCCTGAATGCTTGAGGCAACAAGAAATGGCTTTACACCCATATCGAGCAGTCTTGTAAGCGCTCCCGGAGCGTCATTTGTATGTAATGTGCTAAATACCAAATGACCTGTCAAAGCAGCCTGTGTAGCGACCTGAGCTGTCTCTTGATCCCTAATCTCACCTACGAGAATTATATTCGGGGCCTGCCTCAACATAGCCCTCAATATTCTTGCAAAAGTCAGACCTATCTGTTCTTTAACCTGACATTGATTAATACCCACAAGATTATACTCAATCGGATTTTCTGCAGTTATGATTTTTTTGTCCGTATTGTTCAATGCCTTTAGAATCGCATAAAGAGTCGTTGTCTTGCCACTCCCTGTTGGGCCTGTAACAAGTATAATCCCATTGGGCTTGGTAATAATATTTTTGAATCTGTCATAGTCTGTACTATGAAATCCAAGCTCCTCAAGCCCGACTAGTCCCGCTTCTTTATCCAAGAGCCTCATTACTATTGATTCACCGTAAACACTTGGGATGCTTGAGACCCTGATATCAAGCGATTTTCCTGCTACACTCACACTGATTCTACCGTCTTGCGGCTTGCGTTTTTCTGAGATATCCATTCCAGCCATTATCTTTATGCGGGAGGTCAACGAGCTATGAAGTCTTTTAGGAACTTCGTTTACCTCCTGAAGAATTCCGTCTATTCTATATCTAAGTTTGACTCTGTTTTCCATTGGTTCTATATGTATATCGCTTGCCCGTGATTTCACAGCCTCTTGTATCATAAGCTGAACAAATTTTATTACGGGTGCATCGTCTTGAGATTGGCCGTCCTCTTTGATTTCTAAATCCTCGCCGCGTAACTTGATATCGCTGGGCGTTGCAGCCTTTTCTATGAGTTCGGTCATTTCCGACTTTTGACCACCATAGACTCTTTTTATAGCCTGCTTAATATCCTCCTTCGTAGCTAGTACAACCTCGATATTTTTGCTCAAAAGAAATTTCAAATTCTCAACAGATTTAAGATCTACAGGGTCACTTACCACCATCGTTATCGAATTGCCAGACATTGTAAGCGGCACAGTACAATGCTCTTCGCACAAGCTCTTTGAGATCAGGCTGACTAGTTCAGGCGACGGTTTTATGTTCTCGGACTTGACCATAGAATAGTCAAACTGAATTGCCAGCGCCTTTACGAGCTGCCTTTCAGTCACTACCCCCATCTCTAATAATATTTCGCCTAGACGCCTACCTGAATCCTGAGATTGTCGCTGAAGCGCTTCTTTGAGCTGGCGTTGAGTAATAGCCTCTAATTCCTCTAATATCTCACCAATACGCTTCTTGTCAACCTTCATAAAAGTTATTATAACAGGCATGGTGCTGATTTCAATTTGACATGTCCAAGGCCTTTTGCTACGTTCCTACCGTGCGAATGTTTATAGCACCCCTTTTGCTTATTCTTTCCTGTTCTAATCTATCTCAGGTACGAGACAAGGAATGGATTAAAGACCCAAACAAATGCTTCGATTTTTTCAGAGAGTCCATCAATGCAGGAGAATATGGAGACGCATATGAGTGCCTGTCAAAAAAATCAAAAGAGCTGCTCAAATATGAGGTCTTTTATTCAGGTTTAACACAGTTTTCATATATGAGGCGATTAATCAAGACCACTAGAGTCCACAATGTGAAGGTAGAGGAAGAGAGCGGGACTATATTTCTTTGCAATGAAGAATTTGGATTTTCGATGTGGCTTCCCATCAGAAAAGAATTTAAAAAAATTTGGACACTTGAGCTGGGTCAGGAAGAACTCGATCTCTTCATGTCCAGAACCTTGGCCTGGTTCAACTTCCAAAAGGAAAAAGATGGCCAACTTTTCGTTTATCCTTCAAACTGGGAATATCATAAGATATGGAAGCGCTGTCCTTGTCAGAAATAACAATCATTGTTAGGAGATAGAGCGAAATGTAACTCGTTTTTATCTTCGGAACAGGCAAAGAGCCAAAGATAGATAATCATCGCCAAATTCTCGGAAACAAGGGGGCGGGTCTCGTGGAAATGTGCAGACTGGGATTGAGGAAGGGATTTGTCTATCCAAACCACAGCGCGAGATCCGATTTCGACGAACTTGCCATCACCGTCGGTGCCCTGCCATTTGTCAACATTGCAACGTCGGTGTTGTCTTCATATAATGTAATTTGATGGCCAATAAGAACAACAAAAACAGCAATGATGAGTTCAAGAAGATTGTCTTGGGATATATCAGCCACAATGAAGAACGTATGCGTCAGAATGAAGAGCGTATGCGTCAGAACGAAGAAGATACAAGGCTCCTGAAAGAATATATCCGCCAGAATGAAGAGCGGTGGAAGAACTATGAAAAATGGAAGAGGGAAACCGACCAGGAGAAGGCGCTAGTCATGCATATGATACAACGACAAAATGAGCGACTTATCAAGCAGGGAGAGGAAATTACGAAGCAGGGCGAGGAAATTAAAAAGCATGTGGAACGACACGATTCACTATTGAAGATCATACGCAGGAAACTGGAGCAATGAGAGTGTGGTCTTGCACACCCTTTATTATTCCTCCACACTCAGGACCCAGCCGGGACAAGATCGAGGGGCAGAAAGCGCTTATTAAGAAGCTTGGCGATGATGACCCCCACCATCGCCACCCCACAGTGGAAGGCGTTGCCCGACAGGTGCTCGAGGACTGGAGATACGATCCAGAGAAATTAAAAGATCAAAGATAAAAAAATTAAGGAGTTTTGAGATGGCATTACTTGTTAACCTCCTGATTGAAACCCCCGAGATCAAGCGCAGAACCAATAGGTTTCTCGCCCTCATAAAAAAGGAACAGGTAACCATTGGAAAACTTCAAAATATTGTGGCCGATATAGGCGACGAGCTTATTGCCATCAAGGCGGCCCTCGACCTCACCGGCGAGAAAACGGCCTGGATTCGCTGGCTCCAGAGTGTTGACTGCCCCAGGCGAACGGCATCACGCTATATGTCAATGGGAAGACTCCGAAAAAAAATGGGCCAACGTTGGCCCATTTTTTTGAGCCTGGAGACTGCCTGCCTATACTTACTGACAATGCTTACAGACGAGCAACTAGAAAACCTTGAACCCGATACCATGTTATATGATCCTGAAACCAAAGAGCGAAAACCCATGAAAGAAATGCAGCAACGAGAGCTCGAGCGATCCCTGCGTGCCTTTCGAAAGAAAAAGCTAGTCCGCACACTAGCCACCATGGCAAAGAGGCTCAAGGCGATGAGCAAGGAGATTAAAGAGATCGCCCGTCGTAAAGACGAAATTCCTGATGCATGGGAGACATTTCAAATCAACACGCAACGACATTTCAAGATGGATGGCGCTCAATCAACGGATGACATGACAAAAGAACAGTTTGCCAAGGTCTCGATAGCGCATGCCAAACAGGACGCCCAAAAATGGGCTCAGATACAAAGGCAGAGCGGAAAGCTTAAAGGAACTTCAAAACAAGCGATGGTTGGTGCAATCGAGTCCCAGCGCCTCGCCGTCCTCAAAACGTGGCCCGCCTGGGCAAAACCTGTTAAAGGAAAAACATAATCTGGGGCGGCAATTGCCGTAGTGGAGCCCCACGGCCTTACAGCCGTGGCTTCTGGTTCGCGGGCAAAACCGATCACTGACAGCTTGCGATTCTGAAAGATCGATACCATCACAGGAAACAACAAATAGAGGACCTGAGCATTGACATCTAACACTCGAAAT
>SBBU01000180.1 GCA_005239585.1 Planctomycetaceae bacterium | reverse complement strand
TGATGCTCATCTATGTCGTTCATAACCTTAAAATCCTTCTCAGATTAAAAGTCGCTCTAGGCCTACGTTTCCCCTTTCCGATTTTTTGGACAAGCTCACTAAGCATTGACAAGAAAGAGACAGGTCGATAAACTATTGAAATCACCTTAATATGACGGTTAGAGTAATTGTCTTTGTCGTTGCCATTGTAGTTGTGGGGGCAGTGCTTTTCATATCTCCTATTCACAGAAACTCTGCCGATTCAAAAAAAGAATCGCAAAATGTCTCAAACCCCGCAAACCCTGATTCAAATCAAAACAATACCCATAACTCAAACACATCTGGAACAAAGACCAATGGTAATAGTTCTAATACACCAGTTAGTACAACAGATGTAAAGTCAAAGTTATTTGGACGTTTAACAAACGTAGATCAAAAATTGCTTGATCTAGAGAAATCTAGAAGTATTGAAAGACCAGCTATAGTTCGAAGCCAACTTGTAACTCTGAATCTTAATGAACTGATTGTGGGAGCAACAATAACTTTAAATCTCTTTCATGATTTATCCTTCAATGTGCTTCTAGAACAAAAGACCAAGGCAACAGGTGTGTCAACAAACGACATCTGGAAGGGAAAACTTTTAGGCAATTACAAAGGAGATTTCACTATGGTGGTTACTCCTGAAGGTATTGCAAGTGGGTATATAAGTGCGATGGGTAGGAATCGATTTGAAATTAATTATACTCCAAGTGGAGTCCATGTAATAGATGAGGTGGATGAGACCAAGCTCCCACCACCTTCGAAACCAGTTATTCCAAAATAGAATTTTGGAGTGGTATTATGAATAGAAAAAGCTGGCTGGTAGCTGCGGTGATTCTAGTTCTAATACTCTCCAATAGCGCATGGACACAGCAGGCATCACACAAAATATTAGCACCATCGTTCTCAAATCCAACTGCCCCTCCAATAACCATCGATATAATGATAGTCTACACAGCACAAGCACGAAGTGCGGCTGGTGGCACCGCCGCTATGGAGGCAAAACTAGACCAGCACATCGTTGACACCAACACAGCTTACGTGAACAGCCAAATAAACGAGCAATTGAGACTGGTCTACAGAGGGGAAGTAAGTTATCCAGATTCTGCTGATATGCAGCTTGATCTATCACGACTACAAAATAAGACAGACGGCTTTATGGATGAGGTTCATTCCCTCAGAGATCAATATGGTGCTGATCTTGTTTGCCTCTATGTCAAGTCCGGAAGTTATGGTGGGATCGCTTACCTGATGACCAATGTATCTAATTCCTTTGCAGGCTATGCATTTAGTGTTGTAAGAAGCGATATGCCCGGTGCTGTCCTTGCTCATGAGACAGGACACAACATGGCCTGCCATCATGATAGACAAAACGCAGGGGGGACGGTTGCCTACCCATATGCATATGGTTATAGATGGACAGGCAATTCAGGGACTCAGTGGCGCACCGTCATGGCTTATAGTCCTGGAGCTCGCATACTATATTTCTCAAATCCCAATGTTACTTATGATGGCAAACCTACCGGGGTAGATCACAATACAGATCCAAATACCTCCGCAGACAATGCGAGGGTACTCAACAACACCGCCTCTACTGTAGCTGCTTTCAGGGCATCAACAACTAATTCTCCCCCCAACATTCCTTCCACTCCATCTGGCCAGACTACAGGTCTTGCAGGAACAAGCTATACTTATTCAACTTCCACTAATGATCCTGAAGGAAACCAAGTTCAATATACATTTGACTGGGGCGATGGAAATACTACAACAACAGCCTTTCTTGCCTCAGGTGCAACCGCGTCATCAAGTCATTCCTGGGCAACTACCGGCACATATTCTGTAAAAGTACAGGCAAAAGATTCATCTGGATTGGCATCAGGATGGTCGAGTACATTAGGAGTAACAATTAGTCCGCAAAATGTAGCTCCAAACACACCCTCAGTACCCTCAGGCCCTTCAGAAATTCTGGTAGGCACGAACGGCACATGGTCAACGTCAACCACAGATCCAAATGGTGACCAACTGCAGTATGTATTCGATTGGGGTGATGGAAGTACTACAACAACAGCATCGTTTGCATCTGGTGCCACAGCAAGTGCAAGTCACAGCTGGGCGGCTCTTGGTCCCTATTCAGTCACAGTCAAGGCAGTAGATCCATTAGGATTAAGCTCTGGATGGTCTAGTCCATTCACAGTAACTGCAGTCTTTGCTGCACCCCTAGTGACTGGGCCTACAGCAGGAAATGTCAACACATCTTACAGCTACTCAGCCACTGCTACATCGCCCAATACCGGTAAGATCAAATATACTTTCAACTGGGGAGATGGCAATACAACTACAACAGCACTGGTTCAAAACGGAACTACTGTAACAGAGTCACACACATGGGCAGCTGCCGGGACATATCAAGTACAAGTAAGAGCAGAGGATCAGACAGGTGCAGTTTCAGCACTTTACACACTTGCAGTTGGGATCGGCAGTGATTTGGCAGTAAGCGATATCTGGTCGCCGCAACAGGCAGAGCAGGGAAAAGCAATGACCATACTCGAGGCCATTTCAAATCGTGAGGGATCTACTGCGTCAAATTTCAAAATTACATATACGATATCAAACGCAAGCACCCCTGCCATTGAGATTGGAAGCCGCGTGATCAGCAGCCTTGCCGGGTCTTCAACCGAGTTCGCGGCAGTTCAACTTAATATCCCGTCAACCCTATCAGATGATAATTATACACTTACCGTAACCGTTGACTCTGGAAACTCTATTTCTGAAAGCAGCGAAACAAACAATTCTTTTACCAGATCGATAAGAATTACAAAATATTTCAAGTATGACATAAATGGTGATGATGTAATTTCTATCAATGATATTCTTTCAGTCGTAAACGGCTATGGCAGCAGTCCAGGCAGTCTAAACTTTAACCCCGCGCTTGATTTAAATAACGATGGCCCTGTTACCATTAATGACATACTTACAGTCGTCAATTACTATGGAGTCATAATAACAAAGCCAATAGCAAGCCTATCCGCAAGTCCATTGGTCGTTACTACAGGGCAACCAGTAACATTGACATATGGATTCCGTGAGACGGAGGCACAGATAGTATCATATGAATTAGATTACACAAACGATGGTACATATGACAAGACAAGCGGCACACCAGGAACCGTAAACTACACCTATCCATCTGCCGGAAGCTATACAGCCAAGTTGAGGGTAGTAGATACCAAGAGTCAAGAGGCTACTACTACAGTAATCGTGAAGGTTGTTAATTTCAGCACACAAGCGCCAACACTTACTGCAACAAAAGATACCACCTATGCCAGTGTAAATCTAAGCTGGACAGGAGGAAGCGCACCTTATTGGAGGGTATACAGAAACACAAACAGTGGAACATTTAATATCTTAGCAAATGTGACAACGACAACATATGCAGATAACAGTACAACATCAGGAAACACCTATGATTACTATGTTGTTGGTTCAAAAGATAGTACAGGAACATCTCTAGGGGCAAAGTCAAACACGGCAACAGTTCCAGTATCCTTTACTGGTCCTGTTCTTTCGCTGGGAAGTGTAACCAGTACCTCAGTAACAATAAAGTGGACTCCTACACCACCAGCAAAGGCATCGATAGAGAGAAGCTTGGACGGGTTTGCATTCCAAGCAATAGGGACAACTGCGACAAACGGTGCAACCAGTTATCAAGATATGGCAGTTGTATCAGGTTTGAAATATGTCTTTCGAATTCGATTCACAGATGGCGCAGGCAAATATGGTGCATACTCAGGTACCGTAAGCGCTACAACCTCATCAGCAACCATTACACTCAGTAGGACCAGCAACACTAATAATATAGTATTATCGTGGTCACCAGCACCGACCTCACCAGTAACAACATCTCTTGAGAAAAGCACAAATGGAGGGACAAGCTTTAGTGTAATGGCTACAGTTGGAGGAACGACATACACAGACCAGGCAGTATTGCCGGGAACGAGCTACATGTACAGGGCAAGGTTTAACGATGGAAAGGGAGGGTATAGTGCATACTCGGCGCTCGTTACAGGGGCACCGACAGGAGCATCACCCGTGATATCGGTAACCAGCATGACAGATTCATCGGCGGCAAAGATAACATGGAGTCCTGCAAATACGACGGGGGTAACTGTGAAGATAGAGAGATCTTCAGACGGAGGAATAACGTTCGATGAAGCATCTAATTCATCGTACAAACTATTATACAATGATTCTGGCCACTCACATATAGAAGCAGAACTCGCCTCGACAACAGCCACAAGCTATATAGACAGCGAAGCGGTAGCAGGTACAACATACGTATACAGGATCAGGTGGTCAGCTGCCGGATTATTTACTAATTATTCAAGCGCTACATGGACTAGTCCGGCAAGCAGCACAAAGCCTACACTGACAGCAACAGGGATTGGACCGAACTCTGCCGTGGGGTTTACATGGACACCTGCAAATCCCACAGCATATCAATATGCATCAATAGAGATGAAAGGACCTACAGACACATCATTCACTGCGCCTATTTCCAACTTGGGAATAGCACAAATCAGGGCTCAACTTGTTGCCGGGACAACATACAGCTTTAGGATGAGGTTTCAGAATGCCGCAAGCAACCCAACCGGAGCAAGCGTATATTCCCAGACAGTAAACAACAGCACACCTGTGCCTGTGCTATCTGCAACTAATGCAGGGGCAGGGAGCGTAACACTTGGCATTAGCGGTACCACGAGTCCCTACTTCATGATATACAGATCCACAGATGGTGTTAATTTTACTTATGTCAAATATACTGCCACAACGACATTTACCGACACAGGCCTGACAAGCGGGCTGACGTATCACTATTACGTCAAGAGCTGGAGCAGTGGGCAGAAATCAAATACCACCACAATAACTGCCCAATAGACATAACAGAGCCGCTAGTCTGATGCTCCCAAGTCGATATCAAGCGAAGAATTTTCACATTATAACAAGACCAATATCTAGGAGGTAAGATGAGTTGGTTTTGTTGGCGCACGGGTTATATAATTTCTTCGAATGGATCCTACATTGGAGGAACGCAGACTGGTCAAAAATATTTTGGCCGGAGATCAAAAGGCGCTAGATTACTTTTTTCAGACTTTTATTAAACGGCTTTATAGTTTTATTTTACGCAGGATGAAAGATGACGAACATGATGCCCAAGATGTGCTGCAAGAGACCTCAATATCAGCATTTAACACACTGGCTACCTGGAATGGCAAGTCCAACCTCTATACATGGCTCTGCGGGATTGCTAAACACAAAATATATGATTTTTTAAAGCGGAAACATCGTGACACAAACGAATTACCCGAGACAGCAAAACAGAAAATGGTAACCGAAAACGTATCCATTACGAAGAGCATGGAAGAAGAGAAGGAAATTATAGGTTTTGAGATGTCAGTAAAATTTAGGAACAACTTTAGGGCGATGAAAAGTTAAGGGTCTAGGCGGCGAGCGAGCGCAGCAGAGCCGCTAGAGCTAGCGCGAAGCGAGCGAGCCGCCGAACGTAGCAAGGAGAAAGCAATGAGGACAAGTGAAGTAACAGAAGAGCTCAGGTACGAAATA
>SBBU01000360.1 GCA_005239585.1 Planctomycetaceae bacterium | reverse complement strand
CATTTATGGATTGATCAGATGTTTGAGCTGTGACCTCGAACAAATTTCATCTATTCCGATTCCCTCACTAATTTCAGCTTGGCTTTTACCTTCATTTCATCGCCTCCAAAATTGAAAGTCCCTTCTATTTCACCCTCCAAAGAATCATCAAGCAGCTTTCCCTTGATTTTCATTGAATATTCTGCCCCTACGGCCTCTTTGATCGTGATATCACCTTGAAATGTCTCTCCATCAAATGTTCCCTTGACTTGGCCTACACCTTTCTCAGAGGTTGGACCTGCAATTGTACCTTCTATTCTATCGCCATCCTGCTTGAATGTTGCTACAATAGACTGTTCAGCTTCCTCTAAAGGGCCAGCAACCACTTTGATTGTACCTTTCCACTTTCCATCTATAATTCCCGCTGAGAGTGTACCTTCAGCTACATATGACATTAGCTGCTTGACCTCGATTGAAAAGTTTCCAAGCTGTGTCTTTATCCTGAGTTTATCCTTTATTTCACCCTTGAGACTCGACTTGGCTGTAGTTACTGTGACCTCGTTGTCAGAGACTAGGATCTTTGTGATTTCCTTCGTTGCGATTTTAAGACTTCCGTACTCCGTTGTAAGAACCATTTCGGAATCTTCTAATTCGCCTGTAAATTTTGACCTATCAGTAACCGTAAATATAGCGCCTTTATTCTTTGCCGGTTTGCGGTCTATCTTTATATGTTTTATATCAAAGATGTCATATTCTTTTGACCCCAATACCAGTGTTCGAATCAGGCCGTTAAGCACGAACCCTTCTCCTGCCACCGTATCTATTGTCCTGCCTTTTACCTCTTTCAAAAAACCAATGACTAGGACAATCCTGTCTCTTATCTCTTTATCCGGATCGTCCTTGTGTTTTTCAATCAAAGGCAATACAGATGGTCCCAAGGTCTTGAGATCGTCTGTTGACCGCTCACGCACAGCAGGATCATCGTCGCCAAGTTTTTTCACAAGCATCTCCACCTTTTTTTGCAGGTCCTTCTCATCCAAAGGTCTAAAAGTAGCAACCTGGATTGAATAGAGATCAGCTACCTTGATCTCTAGCTTTCCAAGAGACTTGGTCTCAATGACAAGCTTGTCTAATTTTCCGGTAACTTTCTGACCTGACTTTGTAAGGATCTCCGTGTCCTGTATCAAGAAAGCAAGCGTGATCAATAACATTGATACCCCCAAAAAGGACTTGTGCCCGCTCTTAAAACTCCACCTTTACGTTGCGGCGCTCTTCTTCAGATTCAACCTTGAAGAACTCTGCCGGTTGAAATCCGCACATTCCTGCTATAATGCTGGATGGAATTGTAGCAATCATCGTGTTGTACCTCTCCACAGTATCATTATAGAGTTGTCTGGCAAAGGATATCTTGTTTTCAGTACTTGTTAGTTCCTCCTGAAGCGCCTTGAAATTCTCGTTTGCCTTGAGTTCAGGATAATTCTCGACCAAGACCATAATGCCTCTAAGAGCCGAGGTGAGAGCTGCCTCTGCCTGTCCCTGCTCTGCAACACCCTTGGCTGACATTGCCCGACTACGAGCCTCCGCAATCTTTTCAAAGAGCTCCTTTTCATGCTTTGCATAGCCCTTGACCGTATTCACAAGATTTGGAATTAGGTCGTAGCGGCGCTTGAGCTGGACGTCGATTTGACTCCATGTGTTCTTCACTTTTAGCCTCATACCCGCAAGGCCATTGTATGTAGCAACAAACCATATGATGCCTATGAAGGCAATGCCACCGAGAACTAGAAGAATTATGGTACTTTCTCCCATTTAACCCTCCAAAAAACTATTCCTTTTTATTAGGACGTTTCTCTCCATTTGGAAATACTGGTTGAATCCAGGCGGCCTTGTCATCTGAATCTATTACCTTTGCCCGGACATAGAGTATATCTTTAGGGATATCAAATTTTGCAGGATTATCCCTGGTCTCTTTCAAAACCTTTCCTCCCGGCCCTATGAACTTGGTTACATACTCCTTTTTAGATTCTGTTTTAATTCCTATTACAAACCCCTGTGGGCCTGTTTCAACCTCTTCTAAAATCACGCCGGTCGTCGCATAGAAATCGCCATTCTCAAGCGCAGTGAGCAGCTCTTTTGCATCAAATTTCTTTGCCCTGACCATCACCCATCCGCGGCCTGGATTTGAATACTGCGGCCCCCACTTTTTAGGGCTAAAGTGGTGCGCATCATCCACAGCAATGCCGTAGAGACACTTGCCTGTGCTTAAAATTTGATCCCACATTTCATCGAGTGACGGATTGGTTTTATTACCATTGTTATTTACCGAGGGATGACCATTGTAGACCTCAAAGAGCCTGTCATGTTCTACCTTGCTTATAATCTCCGCATTTAGCACCCAGTGAAAATTTGGGTGATTTAAATGGGGGACTCCAGATTGCTTCCGAATGGCATCCACATTATTCTGGATGACCTCAACTGGATTCTTTCCGCCCTGTGGTTTAATAACCTCATTAATATTGAGCCCATTAATATGGATAGGACTCTTTTCAAAGTGATCTGTAACCTCCTCACCGGGAATAAGAATAAACGTCTTGGAATTAAACTTGCTGTACTTTTCTGTATCTGTCAGCACATTGTGATCTGAAAGAACCAGGAAGTTATAACCATTATCAACATACCACTGTATAACAACCTCAGGAGAAGAATCTCCATCGCTCATCGTCGTGTGGGTGTGTGTATTACCTTTGAACCACTGCAATTTGGACTGCGATGATTGGGTTGCTGCCTCTGGACCTCTCGTGAGTGTCGCAGCAAAGAATACACCAAATATTAACAGAGAGATGGCGGTTAATGCAGTTCTCTGAGGAAAACTCTTCATTACTTCAATACATTAGCATTATGGATTTGAAAATCAATACTTTTTCTTGGGAATCTCGTCAGAAAGCCGAGTCTGCTCCTTGCCAAATGCATCAAAGCAACCTGCCACCTTTGGATTTAGAATATTGACAGGGATTCCTGCTTTCGCAGCAGAGAGAATGTGTGCCCTGGCTTTTTTGTCAAGATACTGGGCATGGGCAATATTGCAGATATGCTTCTCAAACTTTTAACCTTTTTTTGATCAATTCATAAAGCTCTGGAAGTTTGCTGAGATAGGCAAGCTCCTTGTAGAGCTGATTTTTATCTCTGGCCGGGGTTCCTGATACAAAGGCTTTTGATTGGACATCTTTGGTTATTCCCGACTGTGATGCCAAGATAGCATCGTCACCGACATTGATGTGATCACCTATACCAACTTGTCCCAGAATCAGGCAGCGCTTTCCGATCACTGCCGAACCTGCTATCCCCACATAAGCAAGTATTACTGTGTCTTCACCTATTTCCACATTGTGGGCAATGTGAACAAGATTATCTATCTTTACGCCCCTGCCGATGTAGGTTCGATCGAGCCTCGCACGGTCTATTGTGCAGTTTGCGCCAATCTCCACATCATCATCAATAACAACATTTCCTATCTGAGGGATCTTCTTGTAGCGAATCCCTTCTTTGTAGTATCCAAAACCATCTGAACCAATCACAGTTCCGGCATGAATTATCACGTTATTTCCAATCTGTGAACCACCTAAAATAGAGGCGTTCTGATATATCTTACAATTCTTACCGAGTCTAACTCCATCCCCAATATATGTCTGATGCATTATGACACAACCATCTCCGATTTCGGACTCGCCAATAACAGCGTTTGCCATTATTGAAACGTTCTTCCCCAACTTGGCTTTCTTTGAGATCTTTGCTGAGGCATCAATACCCGGTTTCATATTTTGTGAGTAAAAAATTTCAGCCAGTTTTGCAAATGCGACGTTGGCATCCTTTACCAGAATCTGTGGGCATGATGATTTGAACCTGATACCCTCTGAGACAACTATTGCTGCTGCCTTGGTCTTGCCTGCTTTCTCTATATATTTTTTGTCAGAAATGAATGTAATCTGATCACCCCTTGCCTTTTCAATCCCAGCAATACCGGAAATGGCAGTATTATCTGATCTGTTCAGCTTACCGCCTATGATCGCCGCTATTTCTTTAAGTCTAGTCTTTTCTTTCACTCAGATGATCATTAATTAGGCTTTTTATCTCTTATCTTGGCATATTCGGCGTTCAGTCTCTTCACCACATCTTCAGTGATATCAATTGTCGAAGCGTAGTAAATAACAGTCTCGTAACGTATTTTGTGTGACAAAACCTTAATATCATCGGCTTCTCCCTTTTCCTCCTTTGGTGTTACGCCTACTCTGAAT
>SBBU01000258.1 GCA_005239585.1 Planctomycetaceae bacterium | reverse complement strand
TGGTAGAAAGACCTTTTTTCAAAAATATACGCTTCTGCGACTTGCTAAACAAGGTTTTGTAAGCTATCATAATTGCATTGACGCCCGTTTCAGGTTAATAGATGTTGGAAAACTATTAAAACTGTTACCTGGTGGACCTGATTTAAGCGGCAAAGCTTTTATTGAAGAGTCGGAGAAAAGAGCTGAAGAGTTGTTGAGATAATAGCATCTTGCTTTTTCATGTGATAGTTGTAAGATGTTATAGTATGAGATGTTTAATGCTACTTGCTATATTTAATATCGTCGTAAATGTTAATTGTCATTTTATTCAAGATAATACCAAAGAGGCAACGCTCAGAGTTCAAGTTGTTGACGCCTTGCAAAACAAACCTCTTAAAGGGATCAAGGTAAGAATTGCTGAACGTTATATTCCAAACGGAATGAGTGTTACGGATGGCCTTCTTCAGGAGGGTGAAAGTAATGCAAAAGGTGAAATACTGTACCATAAACTAAGGCTAGGCAAGTATCTGATAAGCATACTGGAGGCGCCAAAAGCGTTTGCTATTGAATCTCTACCAATGCTAATTTTGAAGGATAAAATGAATGAATTTTCGATTTCTTTACCCCCTGCCGCTTCTCTTTCTGGAAAAGTGACACTAGTTGGTCCCGAAGAATTTGTTAAACAGAATGTCACTGTGGTAGCAACCCAGGATAAAAAAACTCAGAGAGAGCAAGGAGGCCCTGTAGAAGATGACGTAACGGTGATACAATTTGAAGTACAAGCTGATAAAGAAGGAAAATATAAATTTGAGCGATTGAGCGCCGTGTTGCCGGTAAGTGTTGGAGTAAGAACTGTAGGGCCAAACAGTGATGGTATGCAAGGTAAGAGAAAAAAGATTGGTAGTTTGGATCCGAACAGAGAGAAGGTAAATATCGATTTTACTTTAAATAGCATAGACACATCTATAGTTTCAATAAAAGGTTGTGTGAAATTGAATGAGAAGCCTGTGTCATTGGCATCCATATTGGTTTATTCTCTTGAGCCAATAGATGGCTGTGATATTCTCTGTTGGATTGCTGCGGATGAAAGAGGACAATATAAAGCATTTGATTTACCGCCAGCAAAATACAGGGTAGAGATACTTGATGTAAGAAAGAATATCCGTATGAAATTACGGCAAGATTATTTTGCTGAAAAAATCAAAGATCCTCCCTCATTTTTGGATGAAGATTTTCCAAAAAAAGAAATTCAAGTCAGTAAGGGAGAAACAGCAATAGTAAACTTTGATGTTACTATTCCAGAGCTTTCACATCACAAGTAGACACTTGTAAACAGAAGGTAGCTTTGGGACAGTCAAAAGGGAGCAGCTCAAGGGAAAGTTTCCCGAGTTTATAAATATGATATGACAGGTGCAGCTCTTTGATAGATGTAAAATTAGGAACAAAATATGTGCCAAGGAGCAAGTAACTTTAAGGGGGGTGTAATGCCATGATTAACGTTGATCTGGACAAGGTAAAAGAGATCCTGGATCTCATGGAGAAGCGGCAGCTGGCAGAGTTTGAGTACGAAGAGGGGGATAAACGCATTAAACTAAGGAAGGAGGAGAAACAATCGGCTAATTCAGCTCATACAGTCGTTATTCCAGCTCATGCCGCAAATCCTGGACAAGCCACTGATCAAAAACCAGTGGAAAAACCGCCCGAGTCTAATCTGGAGCAGATCAAGTCACCGCTGGTGGGGACGTTCTATAGGTCACCTAAACCGGGGGCCCCTCCATTCGTGAATGTAAGCGATGAAGTGAATCAGGATAAAGTGGTCTGTATAATTG
The DNA here is from genome assembly GCA_005239585.1 of Planctomycetaceae bacterium. The sequence continues at coordinate 5,648 of SBBU01000258.1, read as the reverse complement.
AATCGATGAAGGTTCTAAATGAAATAAAGGCTCAAACCATAGGCGTGGTGAAGGAAATTCTGGTTAAAGATGGTCAGGCAGTTCAGTATGGCGACATTCTCTTTGTGATCGAAAAGAAGTAGGGTCATTGTCCACTTTGACTTGTATACTTTCAAATGGCGTTTGACAGTTTACCACCCAAGCTGAGTGAAGTTGTCAGAAAGGCAGAGCAGTTGGTCGGCCCATGCAACTCTATGTTCGATGGTGCTAATGTATACTCATTTGAAGAGATACTACGATCGGCCGGCATGATCGACGAGTCGAAAGAAAAGAGAATAAAAATCAATCTTCTGCTCTCTGAACTCAAGAGTTTTTACCAAACTGTCCCGATATCACGCAGAGAGGCAGATTCTCAGGTTATTATTGCTGACTCGCGTGCAAATGCCTATATTTCACTCATCCCTCCGCGGGGCGGCAAGGTCCCATCCATGGAAGAGATTATCGGGATGCTGGAAAAAAAGGGGATAAAATTTGGTGTCAATCTTTTAGCCCTAGAGTCTGCATATAACAAGCTTACATTGAAAGGAGAGACAGTTCTTTCACTGCAGATAGCACAATCTAAATTGCCAGTAAAGGGTCAGGATGGTGACATAAAGTTTTTGATCAAACTCTTTGATAAGACAAGGCTGTTTGATCCGGGGACGGTATTTGATCAGGATATCACAAACTACATAGAGGTTTTCCAGCAAGGGAAACTTGTAGCGGCAATTCAACATGCACAGTATGGAGAGGCAGGAGTAGATTTGAGGGGACACGAGATAGCCCATTCACAAGGGAAGGAAATAGGACTCTCGCTTGGCGCTGGTTTGCGTGTGGCACAAAATGGCAAGGATGTCTACGCCACTACTGACGGATATCTTGTCTTGCATGATAATACCATTGATGCCGTGCCTCTTTATGTTGTCTCTGGAAATCTTCCAGAGGATCGTGACATTCAGTTTAATGGCGATGTCCTTGTTACAGGAAACGTACAAGGACCGGTAACAATAGACGCAGAAGATGTCTATATACTCGGCAATGTGGAGAGCGCCACAATTCAGGCGCATGGCTATGTGTTTGTTAATGGCGGAATAATAGGGAAGCGGGAGACGTCAATAGAGACAGAAGGCTCTCTCTTTTCGCGCTTTATCAGCGATGCAAAGGTCATCGCGCTTGGCGATGTGGTAGTGAGAAATGCAATTACATATTCTGATGTCACATCTAATTCGAGGATTATAGTCAAGGCTGAACGCGGGGCTCTCGTTGGCGGTCAGCTTGCCGCGCTCAAGGAAATAGTCGCAAAGAGCATAGGCTCTGACTTTGGCACCTTTACAAGCACCTGTGTAGGCAAGGATTTTCTAACCAAAGAAAGACTGGCAGTAATAGAGAACAAGATTGCCAGGTATGAAACCGATCTTAAAAAGATTGCAGACCTGAAGGGAGGACTTTCAGAGAGAAGAATAGACATATCTCAGCTTCCGCCCGAAAAGCAGGATGTCTATATTGCAATTCTGCAGAAAGAAAAAGATATGCAGTATGAACTTAATAGCCTGAACAGGAGAAAAGAAAAATTCTCCAAGGCTATGCAGAATTTCCTGGAGGCATCTGTGAAGGTGATGGAAAGCCTTCACCCGCCGGCCAAAGTCCAGATATGTGAGGTTGTAGAGGAAATAAGCGAGAAGATGGATCAGGTCCTTCTTATCCTTAATCCGCAGGATAGAACAAAGATTTTTGCGAGGAAACTGGAATGAAGCGTCTAGAGACAAGGTTCGTCATGATTATTTTTATGCTCATTGAGCTTGCACTCTGTTCCCTCATCGTATTCCAGATAGTAACAGGCAATCTTGTAATCCGTTTGACCACCGATCAGCTTATCATTTGCGGTTTTTCTCTTGGTTTTCTCTACATACTTTACGTAGAGCTTAGGGCAAAGAGATTCTCAGAATACCTTGTGGATGAAAAGGTAAAGACCCACACCCTTTTAGAGGCCTTGCCTGAAGGGGCATTCATTCTTGACAGGAATAATCTGCTGATTACAGCCAACAAAAAGGGTTCGGAGGTCCTCAACATAAATATTCTTGATCACATCAACCGCGACTTTACAGAGATTGTGGATGATGCATCCAAGGCTCTTATTCAAAGCAACACAGCCGGAATGATAACCGCAAAGGGGGTATCATTAAATGTCACCCCGCTCAAGGGCCAGGGAAAACTGGTTACTGTGGATAGGGTGGAAGAGACAGCCAGGCTTGGAAGGCCAAGACTTGCGGATCCCTCCAAACTGGTTGATGCCTTTTTGAGATCAGTTAACGACTATAAATCCTCTCTTTTCTCGCTGAAAATTAAGAATTTCTTTGAGGAAGAAACGGTTCCTGCCGAATTGGCAAAAGAGAACGTCAATGTAAAAAAACTCATTGATGACGGGCTAGTTGAACTCTGTAATTTGGGAAAAAGTAAAGGGGTAAAAATCAATGTCAAGGTGGATGACAGTTGCCAATTGTATGCTGATCGTAGACTGGTGCAAAAGGCAGTAAATCAGCTCTTGTTGAATGCAGTCACATATGCAAAGGATTCAGTTGATATAATTGTAAATCAGGATAGAAACGATGTTCAAATCCAAATCGGCGATAATGGTATTGGAATTGAGGAGAGTGATATCCCAAAGGTATTTGACATTGGATTTGTTGGTCACAACCAAATTGAAGAGACAAAGAATGGCAGGGGCATTGGGCTGTTCGTGGCGAAAAAAGTCATCGATGCCCACGGTGGCTCGATCTGGATCGAATCGCGCTCCGGCGTCGGCACCCGTGTAAGCTTCAATATTCCTAAATCGTAGACATCTCAAGCGGGATGACATCAGAAATTCCTCAACTTGTTCTTCAAATTAGTTGAACCACCCAGTTTCACAAACAGCAGGTACACCTCGGGAAGCCAAGAAGGGCTTCCGAAAGGCACTTTCAAGAAGATGAGCAATTTCTGGGATGACATTTTACGGTTTGACACATCTGTAACAACTCGATAGAATGAGCCACGTGAAGAAAGAATTTGTGCACCTTCACTGCCACTCTGATTACAGCCTCCTTGACGGCTCATGCAGGATCAATGAATTGATCCTCAAGGCAAAACATTTGGGGATGAGGTCAATCGCGCTTACTGATCACGGCAATATGTTCGGAGCCATAGAATTCTACTCCGATTCAATGAAGCATGGCATTAAACCTCTGGTCGGAATGGAGGCCTACGTTGCGCCATATTCAAGATTCGAAAAATCCAAGACAAAAGGTCAGGAGGAATCAGCCCATCACATCACGCTCTTGTGCAAAAATGATACTGGATACAAGAATTTAATACAGCTTTCAACGCTTTCTTACAGGGACGGTTTCTACTACAGACCCAGAATGGATAGGGAAATTCTACAGCAATACCATGAAGGTCTTATTGCGTTAAGCGGATGCCCTCAATCCGAGTTTGGCCGTGCATGCACGAAGAAAGATTTCGATGGGGCAGTAAAGATTGCGGATGAGCTCTCTTCAATCTTTTCCAAGGAAGACTTTTATCTTGAAATTCAGGGCCACGGGATTGAAATGGAGCCTCAAATAGTTGAAGGGGCCCTGAGGGCATCTCAGGCATTGGGTCTTAAAGTTGTTGCGACAAATGATGTTCATTACATAAACAAGGAGGATCACAAGGCCCACGATGTCCTTTTGGCAATAAATACGGGCACAACTATATTCGATGAGAAGCGGCTAAAATACTCGGCGCCGGAATTCTATCTGAAATCTCCAGACGAGATGTATGCTTCATTTGATAGCGATCTGCAAGATGCTCTCAAAACTACGCTGGAGATTGCCGAAAAATGCAATCTTGAGATCGTGCTTGATGAACTGCATCTGCCAAGGTACAAGGCGGATGGAACTACACCGCAGGACCTCTTGAAGGATCTTTGTCTAAAGGGGTTCAAACGCTATAAAGAGGTCACGCCCGAGGTTACCCGGCGTCTTGAGCACGAGCTTTCAATTATAGAAAAAATGGGGTTTGCGAGCTATTTTCTCATCGTGGCCGATTTTGCGAGATTCGCAAGGGAAAATGGCATAATCGTAGGCCCCGGAAGAGGTTCTGCGGCAGGCTCAATCATAGCATACCTTTTGGAGATTACCGACATCGATCCGCTTCGATATGGTCTTATATTCGAGAGATTTTTGAATCCCGGCCGCCGAGAACTGCCGGATATTGACATGGACTTTGCACCAGAGGATCGGCAAAAAATCATTGACTATATTAAATCAAGATATGGAAGCTCTAACGTAAGTCAGATAATCACATTCACAATCATGAAGGCTAGGCTTGTCATAAGAGATGTATCCAGAGCCATGGGAATTGATCTAAAGGTTGCAGACACGATAGCAAAGAGAATTCCAATGTCTCAGATAATAAATATTACACTCAAAAAGACGTTGCAGGATGATTCTGATCTCAATGCATTTATAGAACAGGACCCCAAGCTTAAGGAAATGTTCACCGTTGCAATGAGTCTTGAGGGGTTAAAGCGGCACTGCTCGAAACATGCAGGAGGCATAGTTATAACCGATAAACCCATAACGAACTATACCCCCATATTTGTCTCTCGTGAGAGTGAGGAAACAACACAGTATGGTATGGATTCGCTTCAGAGGCTTGGTTTACTCAAGATAGACATACTTGGAGTTGAGACACTTTCGATACTTGACAAGGCACTCAAACTTATCGAGAAGCAAAAGCAAGTCAAAATCAGTCTTGATCAAATCCCGCTAGATGACAAGCTGACATATGAGGTCTTGGGAAAGGGGTTAATAAGAGGTGTTTTCCAGCTTGAAGGTTCACGGTCAGCCAGAGATCTGATAAAGAGAATGAGTCCGGACAGGATTGAGGATATCTTGGCCGCAGTTGCGCTTAACAGACCAGGTCCTATGCAGTCGGGAATGGTTCATAGCTATATTGAAGTCAAGCACAATCGGCAAAAAGCAGATTACATGCACAAGGTGTTGGAGGATATACTTCAGGAGACCAACGGCGCGATCCTATATCAGGAACAGGTAATGATGATCGCTAACCGCCTCGCTGGGTTCACGATGGCAGAAGCAGATAAGCTTAGAAAGGCGATGGGCAAAAAAGACAGGGAACTCATGGAAGAGTATGGTGATAAATTTTTAAAGGGTGCCATTAAAAATGGCTTCGATAAGAGTCTGGCGAAGGATATTTTCGAGAAGATTATGTATTTTGCCGGATACGGCTTTAATAAATCCCACTCTGCAGCATATGGACTTATCTCGTATTACACGGCATACCTCAAGGCAAATTTTCCAGTTGAATTCATGACAGTGCTTTTCTCGTCAAACATATCAAAGCCGGAGAAGATAGCCGAGTACCTAGATGAGTGTAAAAAATTATCAATAGAGGTTCTGCCGCCAGATATAAACGAGTCAGACTATGACTTTAAAATCAGTGATAACAGGATCAGATTTGGTCTGGGCGTTGTGAAAAATTTGGGTAGTCGATCGATAGAGGCAATAATGAAAGTACGTGAAGAGAAAGGAGGAATTTTTTCATCATTCCAGGATTTTTGCGAATCGATATCACAAGGTGTTATAGAC
>SBBU01000243.1 GCA_005239585.1 Planctomycetaceae bacterium | reverse complement strand
GTTCTGGAATAGAAAGGTACAAGAGCTGGCCAAGGCAGCCAAATGTCCTTTCTCGTAAATTAAAGCGGCTTCAACCAGAGTTTAAAAGACTTGGAATCAAAATATGGTGGACAGAAAGACGGTTCATACATATCGAAAAAATCGAAGAAAATATCGACATTACCGACATATCGTCAGGAGCTGAAAAAGAATCCCGTGGGTACCTACCTGCAGAAGACGATAAACCTAATGATACCGACGATATCTTGCCAGATATCGTCAGGGAAAATGCTCAAGAAACGACGGAAATAGGGCTTTTTGACGATCCGAACGATATTAACGATATCCTTCCTACTTTAGAAGGGGATGTGAGTGAGCATATATCTACACAACATGAAAAAAAACCAAAAGAAGCAATCCTATCATACCCTGAGCTTAAAAGACCGAACACCTTAATCCAAGTGTATTGGGAATCGCAAGAAAGAGAGCGTTATTATGTGGTAGTTGACGCCAATTGGCGTATCAACAGTCCTGAACTGCCAGCTTATACGCCTCTTGCCCTCAGGGTCGCACTTGACTGGCCAATGCAAAAGTTCTGGGATGCGCATAGGCATATACGTGAAGGACGTGCCAAAAGTATATTTGATGCGATAAAAAAGGGCATTATTTAGCTCATGAAACTATCGAATAGAGTTGAAATTGAGGGACATGGGATGTCATACAGCGTTACCAGTCTATCACAAAAGGCAAAAAATGCGCCATATATTTTTTCGCGACGGCTAGTCCGCTTCGGCCGAACGTGCCGCCTTGAACTTGTGAGAAAGAGTGAGTGTAAACTCTGTAGGTGGACTGTGCAAATGAGGGCTTGTCAAAAGTTCTGCTCAAGATCATGTAGAAACCGATATTACGCAAGACAGCAAAGGAGCAAATTTGGTTTTCCCGATTACAGGACTTTAGGGAGGAACAAATGGCAAAAAACGAATCTTTATTAGGTGTAACCTTGGGTAGAGTATGGCCTCTTATGAAAAACATAAAGTTGATAAACTTGATCGTAAAGACCGTCCGTGAGGAGGTTAGCAATTACCTCATCGAGCTTTCCCAAGTTGATTTAGGGGAGCAGCAGCGCCGGGAAAAGATAGACAAGCAGGCCAAGGATTTGGGTTTTGACGAATGGCTGTCTGTAAAGGAAGTCGCAAGTCAGTTAAGAGTAACGCCAAGAACCGTAAGGAGATGGATCCATGAGGGTGCCATAAAGCCTATGAAAATCATGGGAAGGGTGATCGTTCCTATTTCTGAAATTAAGAAACTTATTGCATGAGGTGTGTGAAATGAATGATGACAATGCAGTCCAGCTTTGCGACATAAAAACCGCTGCAAAGGCCTTAAGCGTGTCCGTACATACCCTTTACAAACTGGCAGAAAGGGGTACAATCCCCCACCACCGAATAGGTAAAAGGGTGCTATTTGACGTTAAAGAGCTTATAATATGGAGTAAGGCTCAAAAGGAGGAAAACAATGAAAATACTAAGGCTGCCAAATAGGCATATTGAAATTAGGATCAAATCTCAGAGAAAAGGATACCGGCTGAGGTACAAGAACGCAAAAGAACTTGTTGATTCGTATCTGTTATGGAGAGGACGTCTAAATGGGGGCTCAAAACTCAATAATATTGCAAATAAACCACCTATTTCATTCAAGGACTTTTTGCTAGGTCCGTATGCTGAATTCAAATCGAAACAGATAAAGCATTGGAAGAAAGAACAGTATCGTTTCAGGCAAGTTGCCCAGGCTTTCAAGGGACATGACCTTGACCAAGTCACTACCGAGATGGTCGATAAATACAAGTTGGAGCTACAGGAGCATGGAAAATCTCCTTCTTCGGTTAATCATCTCATAAAAAGAGTTAAAAACGCACTCAAGGTGGCAGTCAAGTGGGGATATATCAAAAAGAATGTTGCCGAAATGGTTGACCTCGTAAAGGATCACGCTCGTAGAGAAAGGTTTCTTACCAGAAAGGAATATGAACTTCTGCTGATCTTTGCGCCTGAACATATACGACCCCTCATTGTTATTGCCACAAACACCGGGATGAGGCAAGGAGAGATTCTTAATTTGACACAGGAAGATATTGATCCCGAGAGAGGCTTTATACGTGTCATGGAATCCAAGAATGGCGAAACGAGGTATGTGCCCATGAACCAAGATGTAAAGGAAACCTTACAAGAGCTGTTGAAACACAGAAAAATGGGTAACCCCTACCTTTTCCATAGAGGAAATACAAGATTGGGAAGTTTCAGAAAATCTTTTTCTAAAGCTGTAGAAGGAGCGGGTATCAAAAACTTCCGTTTCCATGACCTCAGACACACTTGTGCATCATGGCTCGCACAGGAAGGTGTACAACTACTAACAATCAAAGCGGTCCTAGGGCATAAAACCTTAAGCATGGTAAATCGTTATGCGCACTTGACGCATGATGAAATGAAAAAAGCAGTTGAAAAAATTAGCGAAAAGGGTGCACAAAAGGGGGAACATTTTCAAAGCTCCGCAAGTTAACAAAATGCACTTTTCAGTATAAGTTGTTGAACAGTATAAGCTTACGCCTTCTTGCTCCCGTAGCTCAATGGATAGAGCGGCGGCCTCCGAAGCCGTAGATGGGGGTTCAATTCCCCCCGGGGGCATGCTTCCCTGAATCTAATATCAAACTACCAGCTTTGCTGGCAGAATGAAACCACTTTTTTATTCTGTGATCTCGAACTTGGACTCGGACACCTTTCTGTCATCAAAGAAGACTTCGACTCGATAGGTGCCCTTTTCCCATTTGCCCGGCCTATCATGACCCTCACCACCCCAGACATCTGTGTTCTCCCAATCAGATTTGATGGTGGGTGTTATCTTGACAGTGCCCAAAAGAGAGCCGTCTGGATTATAGTACTTTAGGACTACCATTATCTTCTGGTCTTTTACGTTGTAAAGAAGATTCTTTGCTCCCACGAGCGAATGAACGAATCGCGTGGTCTTTTTTGAGAATTTGGTGGCAAATTTGCTTTCCTCTGAAGCTTCAGGCGCCTGTGCGCCATCAATACCCTCATAGAATTTTATAAACTCGAATTCAAGTTGGGTCTTTCCATCCTTTAGAGGGTCCTTGACTTGAACGTCATTTGCAATGTTAAATTTTCCTTCTCCAATTTTATTTCCTTCAACATAAAACTCTACGCGGTAATCTCCTGCGCTCCATTTGCCACCGGTATTCCAGCCTGAACCATGGCACAAGTTTGCGTAATCCCAGTCTTGAGAGAGCGTAAATGTATGCTCCGGCGAGTCCTCAAGGGCCCCATTTGCTGAGTAATACTTTGCCACAACTTTGACCGTGTTAGGACGCTGATTATAGAGGAGATTCTTAACATAAAGCTCATAGTAAACAAACCGTGTTGAACTTTTTGTGAACTGTGATTTGTATTGACGATTTGATTGCGACGGAATCTTATTATCTGACTCGAAAAACTTTACACTTTTGAACTCTACGGTTGCATTTGTCTTTGTATCATCGGAAGTCTTGATATACCATGGATCGCGATATGACTTGCCAGCCTCAAAATACTGACTACTTTTCAACGCATTAGTATTAGGCTTATCCGATACTCCTTTTAGACTATAACTACCCTGCTTTATTTTCACGTTTTTTTTCTGGTTAGCAGGGATATAGACAGATCCCTTCTCCGGACCTTCATAATTTATCGTAATACCCCAATTCGATTCATTGATTATCTCCCACGTTGCATAATTTGAAGTAGAGTATGAAGTTCTCTTTGACGACGTGCAATTTGTGAAGGAAGAAATCACTATAACAGCTAGAGCAAAAGCAAAACTTTTTCTGACCAAACCTTGTTTCATATTAACCTCCACTGAACTATTTTTAGAACCAGCTTTACCCACGCACCAGAAAGCCACGGGTATAAGCCCGCGCCGCCCCTTTGGGGCGAGCCTCGCCCTTCTGGCGGGGCTGACTGGCTTTCGGTGCGGGGTTCTGCGACACGGAACCCCGTATCAGAAGGAGCCACGGCTGTAAAGCCGTGGGGCTCCACAACCCTTGATTTTATGCTACATTCTACATTTTCCTCCTAGAGAATCTACTCTCTGATAATATCATATTTGTTCAGAAATGTGTGTGTTTTAAAATCCATGGCTCGGGCACACTATTTGACAATTACGGTATCTGTAGATCGTAGCACAATGTGATAGCATCCTCGTCCTGTATATTCCGGTTAGACCTTATTAACCTGTCTTCCTGACTTGCCGCTCTGGATCCTGCACTGGAGTGACTAAATTTACACGCAATCGCCTGTAGCATTCACTTTTTGATTGACATAGCAT
>SBBU01000037.1 GCA_005239585.1 Planctomycetaceae bacterium | reverse complement strand
GGAGAAACCTCTTAAAAAACAAATGTAATTTTATAAAGAACTGATGGACGAAAGACGAGAATACTTGACAGGCGCAGCCCTTTCATAGATGCCGTATTTCGTAAGTTCCTTGTGATCCGCCAACTCTGTTGGCGGATCACAAGGAACGCCCTCGTGGTAGCCTTTTTAGTGGTGTTTTTATGGCCCTTTTGGATACCTATGAAAGAGTTCCACGAGGGCATTCATCCCGCACCTTTGCAGAATAGTTAGCTCAAAAGTTGAGATACAGCTTATACCCAGAAAAGGTGCGGGATGAATTTGCGAAATACGGCACTAGGCAAAAGATAGGCATTAAAAAAGTGATAATGATTTTTCTAGAACTTTTTTCCTAGGATTGTACTCATACAGTTTGCAGTTAATTTGCTGACACTGACAACCTCTTGTTGCGTCGTCACTCCGACCATCAAGGTCGGGACAAATGGATTACTCTACTGAACCTATCCGTATGCATCCGCTTGAACCTTTTTCACAAGTTTAACAAACAGAGAATTACATCTACTCTAGAAACACGAAGATAAAAGATGTAGTGCAAATCACTTGGCAGGTTGCCAGGCGACCTCGAGACCTTGTGCTATCTCCGTCTTACCAGATCCGTCTGCTTTGAATATGTATATCTTAGGCCCTCCAAATAATACCCATGCAATCATCTTTCCATCAGGTGACCAGTACGGTTCTGCATAACCTCCCGCATTGATTCCATCCAGTTTCTTGTTGCCAGATCCATCAACATTGATCACATGCAGGTATGGGTAAGACTTGTTGCCTTCCTTACGATGACCTATTACCGCTAACTTTTCCCCATCAGGTGACCAGCTTGGCCCCATCAAGCTCAAGTTGTCGATCTCAATGAATGTTTTTAGGTTCTTTCCATCTGTATCCATTACACTAATGGTAAACACACCGTTCTTTTTGCTTCTATCATCCCCGGTGTATTCTTTCCACCCAGTAACCACTACTTTCTTCCCGTCAGGAGAAACGGTATCAAGATAAGGTCTGTGCGTCTTAACCAACGTTTTCTCATCGCCGCTATTGGTGTTTACTATCATGATATCAACGGATCTTTGATCAGCTGTGCTCTCAGGCTCATCGGACTTGGGATAACATACAAACACTAGATTTATTCCGTCCGGGAGCCAGGTCAAGTCGTCCACACTCGCTCCCGCACTTTTCAGTTTCAGTTCTTTCTTACCACCATCAATATCAAGTACAAGCATGTCAAGTCCGTCTTTCCCTGGACAGGCAAATGCTAACCGTTTGCTATCTGCCGACCAACAAACATTTTTTCGTAGACTAGACATTTGCGCTTTAAAGATTACCCTCTCATTTTTTCCATCATGATCTATAATCGTAATCCCATCTGGACCGTTATAAATGAACTTCTTACCATCTGGGGACGAGAATGGCTCCTTATAAGGAAAAATTAGGCGTCCCTTTTTTGTTAGTATGTACTTGTTTTTGCCATCACAATCAATCACATAAATAAGGCCAAAATATTCATCACTAGCTCTGGCTTCATATCCTAACTTGTTGCCATCTGCAGACCAGGCATAATGTCCTAACTGAAGCTTCTCACCCTTGGCAAAGTCAGTTAATTTTTTCTCATTCTTGCCATCAGCATCCATGATGTATATATTCCCATCTTTTTTGAAGCTAATCTTGCTACCCTTCTCTGCGGATAACCCTTTTGTACCTGTTACCAGAATAGGGACCATTATCATCAAAAGTCTAATCATCATATTTCCTCCTGCAACCAAGATTTTGTGATATCAAAGTCAGTAACTAGGCAATTTCGAGCTGCTGAGAAAAAACCCTATTTTCTTTCGCATTTCTAGTAACCATGGTTTTAAAGTGTACCATAAACAAACCACAAGACAAATTGGAAAGAGCAGAAAGGTGGGTAAAAGAGTGAAAGCGCCAAGTGCTCATTGTAATTGTGCAGTAACCTCCTCTCATTTTTAGCACAATTGAATATGCTCTTGACTTTGACTTTTACTAAATGATACAATCTCACTAAATTTTTAGGAGAAATCTATGCAGAGATTTGTGTTATCGATGTTTTTAACCTCTTTGATGGTTACCCTCTTAAATTGTGGCGATTCTAGTCATACGACCAGTGGAAATTCAAAACTGATAAAAATCGTCTCCAGCCTCCCTCGTCAAGGGACATCAAAAAAGCAGACCGATGATATTGTAAATGGTATCAAGCTGGCATTTGATGAGGTTGGATATAAGGTGGGTGACTATAAGCTTGAATATCTTGACAAGGATGATGCATCACCACAAAGAGGCGGTGAGTGGGATGGAAATGTGGAACAATCAAATGCAAAAAGCGCGATAGATGATCCAGACGTAATGGTCTATATAGGCACTTACAATAGCGGGGCAGCAAAGGTCTCTATCCCGATTTTAAACAAGGCAAATTTATTAATGGTCAGCCCGGCGAACACTTGGCCCGGCCTCACTAAACCCGGAAAAGGTGAACCGGGTGAACCAGAGAAATATAGACCCACTGGAAAGATTAACTATTGCAGAGTTGTCCCGGCAGATGATATTCAGGGCCCTTGCGGGGCCGTATGGGCCAAAAAAATGGGGGCAAAAAAGGTTGTCGTTCTTCATGACAGGGAGCTTTATGGAAAAGGAATAGCAGATCTGTTCGTACAACATGCAAAAAAGATAGGATTAGAGGTTCTAGACTATCAGGGAATCGATAGGCAGGCGGCAAATTACAAGTCGCTGGCTACCTCAATTCGCGGGAAGAATCCAGACCTCGTCTATTTTGGCGGCATAACCGGATCAAATGCAGGACAGCTTGCCAAAGATCTTCGAAGTGAAGGAGTCAAGTGCCCACTAATGGTCCCTGACGGTTGCTTCGAAAAGGCCTTTATAGATGCGGCAGGAGCTGATAATGTAAATGGAAACACATTCGCCACATTCGGCGGCGTCCCGGCGGAAAAATGGGAGGGAAAAGCCAAGGAATTTCTCGAGAGATTCAAGGCAAAGTATAACAATCCAAAGCCGGAGCCCTATACGATCTATGGATATGAAGCTGCTAAAATTGTAATCGAGGCCATACAAAAGGCAGGGAAAAAAGATCGAGATGCAATACGCATCGCCTGCCTGTCGATTAAGGATTTTGATGCCGCCCTCGGCAAGTGGTCTTTTGATGAGAACGGCGATACGACTCTGAGCACAATGAGCGGAAATGTAATTCGCAACGGTGAATGGATATTCCAAGAGATTCTGAAGGTAGAATAGCTTTTTTTGACCCAGTCAATTTTTCTCTTGAGCATCCACACTCATGCAGTATAATACGCTTTACCCCGCACCTTGTGGAAAGCTCCAGTCTTTAGAATGGAGATGAATGAGAATCCAAAGTCGTTTCGAAAAGCCTTGCCCTTTAGGGCAAGGTGCGGGGTTTACTTGTGACTGGTCTTGAAACATTCCTGCAGCAACTTTTAGTCGGGACTATTAACGGTTCAATAATTGCCCTTATCGCTCTTGGCTACACAATGGTCTACGGAATCCTGGAGCTTATTAATTTTGCCCATGGCGATGTATTCATGCTTGGGGGCTTTTTCGCACTCACAATCATAGGACTCTTGGGCCTCGATCCAAGCAAAAGCGGCGGCGGACAAATTTTTCTCGGCTTATGTCTGATTTTTGTCCTAGTCCCATTGTTTACTGCCATATTAAATTATTCCATCGATAGATTGGCATACAAACCCCTGCGTAACGCGCCTAAACTTGCCCCTCTGGTAAGCGCAATAGGAGTTTCTTTCATATTAATGAATCTGGGTCTCTTCTGGGGCGGTATCCCAATGGATGTATTTGGAGGAGGGGTGGCGCCTCAGACCCAAAAACATGTACCAGCCTTGATCCCCCAATCAAATATCATAGAAGGCTTGGGGACTCAGATTCGATTCACCACAAAGGATCTAATGGTGCTTGTCATAACTATACCTGTTCTCATTGGGCTGACTTTATTTGTCAAATATACAAGGTTAGGCAAGGCAATGCGCGCAACGGCTCAAAATCCCATCGCAGCGCAACTTATGGGGGTAGACGTAAATAAAGTAATCGGTGTTACATTTATCATTGGAGGCGCCTTGGCAGGTATTGCCAGTGTGACAAACTCGTTGTATAACAACACAGTTTTTTTTCAGATAGGTTATAGGGCTGGAATGGATGCTTTTACTGCGGCAGTGCTGGGCGGCATTGGAAATCTCCCGGGCGCTACACTGGGAGGACTTTTAATTGGTGTCATTAGGGCAATGAGTGATCAGTATATTGCGACACAATGGACGAATACAGTTGTCTTTGCGATTCTTATCATGGTCTTGATTTTCAGACCCTCCGGATTGCTTGGCGCAAGGGTTAGAGAGAAGGTGTAATGAAATCAGCATTGAAATATTTAAAAAGGTTCGACGTCATCTGTTTGATAATAATCTGCCTTGTGCCCCTGCTAGATCGCTTGTTGCCATTAGATGCAAGAATTGGAAATCACATGATCCGCATATTTATTTATGCAGTAATGGCGCTGGGATTAAATATCGTCGTAGGTTACTGCGGTCTCCTGCATCTTGGTATTGCGGCATTCGTAGCAATGGGCGCCTATATCTATGCAATCCTGACAGTCTCGCTCTATCCATTTCAAATAGGTTTCTGGCCCTCCTTACTCATTGTTCCCTTGGCAGTTGCGTTGGTCGGCATTTTACTTGGCATTCCAACACTGAGATTGCGCGGCGATTATCTTGCTATCGTAACGCTGGGATTTGGCGAGATAATGAAGGATGTTTTAAAGAATCTTGAGGTAATCACAAAAGGAACGCAGGGTATAAATCCCCTCCCCGGCCCTGAAATATTCAGTTTTAAATTTGAGACCTTGGAGGCATGGTATTTTCTGTTTGTAGCATTTATGGTTTTTCTAGTGATTTTTAACAGGAATCTTGAGCGCTCAAAACTCGGCAGGGCTCTAGTAGCAATTCGCGAAGATGAACTTGCTGCTACCTGTATGGGAATTAGTCCTTCGAGAATAAAATTATATGCGTTTGCGATTGGGGCCGGCTTTGCGGGTTTGGCAGGAGTAATGATGGCAAGCAATCTTACGACAACTGGAGACCCGGGAAGTTATGACTTTAATGTATCAATAACTGTCCTGTGCATAATTATAATAGGAGGCATCGGGAGTATTAATGGCGTCTTGCTCGGCGCTTTGATCCTGATGGGCTTTGACACAATCATCATGAATAAAATCCTAGATTTGATGCAGCGATTGGGCGCAGGCAGCAGTACAAGCGTATTCCTTTCACCAACAAACTGGAAGTGGCTGATATTTGGC
>SBBU01000327.1 GCA_005239585.1 Planctomycetaceae bacterium | reverse complement strand
GGCCTGGATATAATAGCTTTTTCCACAAGCCGCCCTCCCCTTTGCAATCCTAAGCATGTTTCCGGAAAAATCGAGGCCTAAAACTATATTGCTCCCGTTGCTCACTGCCCTTACTAAATCCCCGGTACCGCAGCACAAATCTAATACAAGCCTCTGACTATTTAAATGGCTCTTGACAACTTGCCTCCATGACACATCCCGGTAAAAACTGAGCAATCTATTGGCCAAATCATAGTGACAGGCAATGCCCTCGAACATTTCTCTTACTTTACGCGGCTCTGATGAATAAGGATTGAGTGTTCCAGCCATTTTCTTATTGCCTATTTTGTCTTTAGTGTATAAAATCGGCAACGCGATGGCAATTGACAGAGTGGTTACAGAGTTCGTAGCGGAGATCCAAAGACGCGGGCTTGAAAGAACTCCATATACAATAGAAGGAGTTCAAGGAGCCAGAGTTAGAATAAACAAACAGGAGTTTATTTCATTCTGCTCAAATGACTATTTGGGACTCACACAGCGCCGAGAGTTGGCGGATGTTACTGATGAGGCTATAAGAGAATTTGGAGTGGGGAGCGGGGGATCAAGGCTTTTAGCTGGGAACAGCAAATATCATGTCGAGCTCGAAAAAAGATTTGCCGAATTCAAGGGATATGAATCGGCAACGCTCTTCAATTCTGCATACCTTGCCACAATGGGGATTGTCACAAGCCTAGCCGATCAAAGTTGGACTATCTTTTCTGATCAGTTGAACCACGCAAGCATTGTCGATGCATGCCGCCTATCGAGAGCCAAGGTCGTTATCTACCCGCACTCGAACACAGATTTTATCGCAACCGAACTTGAACGCACTAGCGGTAACAAAATCATAATCACCGAAGCCCTCTTCAGCATGGATGGAGATATCGCCCCGCTTGCGAATATCGTCGAACTTGCAAAAAATTCCGGGGCAATTCTTCTCGTCGATGATACACATGGTACAGGCATCTTCGGTTCAAATGGAAGAGGAGTGATAGATCATCTTGGACTCTCAGGAAAGATAGATGCCGAGGTATCCAATCTAAGCAAGGCAGGAGGGTTCATCGGAGGGTTTGTGCTCGGCGACCTGAAACTCAGGCGGCTGATAATATCCAAGGCCCGAACTCTCCTTTATACCACCTCTCTTCCGCCATTTATCTGCGCAATGGGTTTACGTGTAATTGATTCACTGGTCAATGCAGAGAAGGAGCGAAAAACCCTTCTAAACAATGTAGATTATCTCAGAAATAATCTTGAGAAAATTGGTATAAAATGCAGCTCACAAGGACCTATATTTCCTATTCTTCTGGGAACTGTAGAAAAGGCTGTTTCCGCGTCAGTAAAACTGTATCAGGAGGGATTGCTCGTCCCGGCAATTCGCCCCCCTACTGTCCCAGATGGCACAAGCAGACTGCGTATTTCTATAACGGCATTGCATGAAAAAAATCAAATCGACAGACTCGTCGACGCGCTCCAAAGACTATAAGCACCTCTGGCATCCATTCACACAGTTTGAAGAATGGATCAGAGAGGAGATCATCACCATCGACCGAGCTCGCGGGGTATATTTGTACGACTCGGCCGGAAACAAATACATCGATGGTGTCTCAAGCCTCTGGTGCAATATCCATGGACACAATGTCCCGGGGCTCAATAATGCCCTGATCAAACAGTTAAACCAAGTTGCACATTCTACTTTCCTTGGGCTCACACACAAACCAGGAATAGAACTCGCTGAAAAGCTGATAGTGATTGCGCCGAAAGGTCTGACTCGTGTCTTCTACAGTGACAGCGGTTCCGAGGCCGTCGAGTCAGCCCTCAAGATTTCATTTCAATACTGGCAGCAGTCGGGCGCCAAATTTAGCAAGAAAAAACTCTTCCTTACACTGAATGAGTCATACCACGGCGACACTGTGGGGGCCGTAAGCCTCGGATCAATCAGCTTATTTCACTCGGTATATGGGCCACTGCTTTTCAAGACAATAAAAGCACCTACTACATATTCCTATCGATGCAAAAAAGCCAATTCGCTTGAATCATGCGCCGAACATTGCCTTGAAGAGATCGAGTCAATAATGAAGCGAATGGGCAACAAAATAGCCGCACTTGTGATAGAGCCAACAATACAAGGCGCAGGCGGCATGATCATTCAGCCAGATGGGTTTGTGAAAACCCTGCGCAAGCTTTGCTACAAATATGGCATCTTGATGATTACTGATGAAGTAGCAACTGGTTTCGGCAGGACAGGGACGATGTTTGCCGTTGAACACGACAAAATCTCGCCTGATATTATGGTCATAGGAAAGGGGCTCACAGGAGGTTACCTCCCTCTTGCCGCTACACTTACAACAGAAGAAATATTCAGAAAATTTCGCGGTGATTTCAGCCGGACATTTTTCCATGGTCATACCTACACCGCCAACCCTTTGGCCTGTGCCGTATCACTTGCTAACTTGGCTCTCTTTAAGAAGAACATAATCATCAAGCAACTCCAGCCTAAGATCAGTCTTTTTTCAAGGCTGTTGCGAGACTATTATGACATACCAATAGTAGGCGAGGTCCGCCAACGCGGATTCATGGCAGGGATTGAACTTGTCGCAAATCGCTCTACAAAAGAACCATTCGACCCTCGTATCCGAATTGGAAGAAAGGTATCACTTGAAGCAAGAAAGTTCGGAGTTATTATACGATCACTCGGTGATGTGCTAGTCTTGATGCCTCCGCTTGTAATCGACTCTAAAGAACTCTTGCGACTAGCAGAGGCTGTAATCAAGGCAATTCAGACCCTATCCAGCAAATATCAAAGTTAGGCGCCGAATTTTGCGAGTTTGCCGCTGTTTGCAAGTAGAAGCGGCATAACTGAGGTAGCTGGAAGAACTCCTAGCATACCAGATGCACACTCGGCTTCGCCAAAATCGTCGTGAGAATCAAAAGTGGTATATTTCGAATGAAGCAGAAAAGGGACTGGGTACCAACTATGACCTTTCATTACTGCAGGCGTCGAGTGATCACCTGTGATTGCAATCACATCAGGATTTAACTTTACGATCTCAGGGATGATATACCTGTCAACCTTCTCGATAACCTCAACCTTCTTACTAAAATTACCATCTTCACCGTGACTATCTGCCTTTTTAACATGCATGAAGAAAAAATCATACTTGGAAAAATTTTGCCTCAAGACATGGGGCAAAACAGCATAGTCCTCTTCTTCAGAGGTCTTGAGAATTTCCATTCCTACGAGCCTTGCAAGTCCTTTATACATTGGATATGTTGCAATAGCACATGGATTCAGACCGTAAAGCTGTTTTAGCGTAGGAATATTTGGGAGCGTAGCACAACCTCTCATGAGCGCAAAGTTGGCTGGTTTCTTGTCTTTTAGTTTTTCGGCCAGTGCATTGATAAATTCATTAATAATCTTGGCAGTTTTTTCTGAGGCCTTGGTTTTCGCCTTGGCGCTTTTTGGTTCTAATCCCTCTTTCTGAGGATCGGTATCAGCGACATCTGATCCCAACCCTTGGCCCTTGAGCACAACCACAAATCGATGCTCCTTTTCTGGTTTTACTGTGATCTTCACTCCACCTATTTCCATCCCATCAAGCATCCTGCATAACTTGGTCGATTCATCGGTTGATATCCTCCCAGCCCTCCTGTCAGTAATCTTGTTTTTTTCAATCGTTGCAAAATTTCCGCGGAAGCAAACATCTCCCGCCTTGATCTCTAGTCCGATTCCCACTCCACTCAAAACGCCTCTGCCAATGAGGTATTTGACCGGATCGTATCCGAAGATCGCCAGATGCCCTGCCCCGCTGCCGGGAGTTATTCCGGGAGCAACTATCTGAATGAGCCCCAGAAATGAACTCTTCGCGAGCTTGTTCATGTTGGGTCTATAGGCCGTCTCTAGTTCAGTCATGCCCCCAACCTTCTGAGGCAGGCCGCCCAATCCATCGATTATCAGAAGAACTATCTTTGATTTTGTCTTCTGGACAAGAGAGCTAGTAAGCTCAATCATGCCAGTGCCGTTTCAAGCAACTTTGTTTGTGTTGGCAGCAGCATAAGCACCTACAGCTTGACACCGGGCAGCTCGGGAGCGCTAAGTTCAAATCCCTTGAACTTCTTTATCAACTCCGCTACCTCCCACTGGTGCGGTTTTTTACGCTTGAATTCCTGCTCCCGCTCCCGAGCTTTCGACGCCGTCTTGTGAATCTCAAAATATACCACTTTTAACGGCCTTATGGCCTTTGTTGATCTTACCTTTCCCTTGTGATGATCAATGAGACGGCGTCGAAGGTTGCCCGTGCTCCCGTAATAAAACCTGTCATCAGAGCATTTTAGAATGTAAAACCACCAGATAGAATTCACAGCAGTACTATCGCACGGGCAACGCCTAGTGTCAAGCGT
>SBBU01000312.1 GCA_005239585.1 Planctomycetaceae bacterium | reverse complement strand
TACACCACAGTAACCACGAATAGTACACCAGCTCAACAGACCCACGATGAGAATGGGAATAATATATTTGATGGAACTAATACACACAGATTCAACTATCTCAATCAGCTTACCGAAATTATAAGACCAGATGGCTCTAGGACAGTGTATCGCTACGACGCTGCGGGGAGGCGAATATCCAAAAAGGCGCTAAATCAATACGGATATGAAGTAAATTTCATCAATTCTTCAATATCACAGATCTTGTATTTTAGCGATGGCGCAGATGAGTTAGAGGAATTCAAGACCGATAACACACTTCAGAAGAGATACATATACGGGATCATGGTTGATGAAGTGCTCGCAGCAGATATAGGTGCAAACAGATTTTTCTATCATGATAATTTGTTAGGCTCCATAGTGGCCATAACAACCTCGCTAGAGGCACTACAAGAATCCTACAAGTTTGACGTTTATGGTGAAGAGACAATATTTGATTCCACCAATGCACAAGTGGTGCAATCCACAATAGGAAATCCGTTTAGATTCACAGGGAGACGAAGAGATTTTGAAGAAGCATCGCAATTTTATAACTGCAGGATAAGGTATTATAAACATAGTGATGGAAGATTTATACAAAGGGATCCACTGGGAACTTGGAATGATATACTCGGTCTTGGCAATGGCTATACTTATGCAATGAATAATCCAGTCAACATGTCAGATCGGTACGGATTACAAGCAGAATCTAGTAAAGAACAAGAATATGCAAAACTTTGGTTTCAGCCTGGGGCAATACCATTTGGTTGGAAAGGCGTTTTCGGAAGTGGGGGCTGGGATTCTGAGACAGGTTATAACCAAGCATATAGATGGCTAAGAGAATTTGCAGAATCAATAGATAAATACAGAAAAAATCCTGAAGCAGGACGTCTCAAGAAGCTTCAGGATATGTGTGCTAATTTGCGCCACTTTTACAGTAAAGCGACAGATCCATCGTTTAAACCAAGCAATCTAAGGTTTCGAAAAGCTCACCGAATTTATAAAGAAAAACTGCACACGCTGTTCGATTATTGTCGGGATATACGGGACAAGTGCGCACCCGACAAAATTAAACCTGATCCAGGTATTGTACCTCCTCAGCTTAAAGACCTTCTCCTAAGTTTTGTCGAACAGATGTCAGAACTAAGTTGGGAAATGCGTAAGTCGCAATGGGAACAATTTAGAGACTGGCTAGAAGAAGCCCAACCGGGTGCCTTTCACGTTTTAGGCCTTGGTAATCGCGGTGAGGAGTATGCACGGGGAATTGACCCACTTGAAAAGTACTTCAATCCAGAAATGTTGCCACTTTCGCATTTGGAGATATATAATCTTAAACTTTCGTTCCGTGCTTTTGCTCAAGGTTTTAGAGCAGGAACAGGAGTACGAACGACAGGTCCTAAAATAAGGATATTTCGTTTTCTACCATTTTTTTGAACAGTAAGATAATCACGGATAGGATTTGTGAAAAGTTATGAGGAGAGAATAAATGAGTCTGCTGAGGCAGAGTTTGAAAAGGCTAAAAACAAGGGAAAAAGCGTCACGAAATGGGAAATATACGCCCATATTGCATCCACGGCTCAGTACGGCAGAAAGTTGGACGAGGCCGTATATGCCTATACAAAGTGTATTGAAATAGTAGGTCCCAATGATTTATGGCACATCCGTGAGCTTGCAAGATGTTATGCTGAAAGAGGTGAATATAAAATTGCAATAAGAATGTTTAAAAAATTAATCAATGAACACCAAGAGAGCCTCCATAGAGCACTGACAAAGGGTTTTGGGTATAATATATATTGTATATCATCTAAAGTAAACTTGAGAGGATACGAATCGATCGACATCCATGCAATTGACAATATTTATTACCTCCTAGCAATGTGCTATGACGAACTAGAGAATTATGATTTGGCAGAGAAGCATTACCTTAAAGCTTTAAAGCGAGATCCTAGATATGATTGCACATATAAGTGTCTGGCAAGAATATACCAAATACAAGGTAGAGACGACGAGGCTATCGAACTAATGAAAGAGGCACTAAAGTATAGTGCCCCGAAGGGATATATCAACAAGAGGGATATAAAAGAACACATAAAGCAAATAGAAGACAGAGAAATCATCAAAGTGCGGAAGAAATGGTTCACAAGATTTCAAGATATCTTTCTAGATGTTGAAGCGGAACCAAATCAAGAGTGATATATCACACACTGAGTGGGATCGTATGAACAATCGAAGGTTTGAGGAGAGATTGCCTGGTCAAGTAACAGGGTCGCCTGGCGACACAATGAACCAAGCAGATACCTATACTTATAATAGCATCTATCAGCTAACTAAAGTGCACTATGGAGTGCCATCGAGCCAGCTAACAATGAACAACAACACTGTAACGCCATTTACGCCAGCCACATTCAACCGCATGCAAGATTACAGTTTGGATGGAGTGCTTAACCGCAGCTCACTCACCGAGACTGGAGCTACACCCAAGACAGTAACATATTTCATGAATTCGACAAATCCTCCAGCAGATAGGCAAGTGAATCAGTACACCACAGTAACCACGAATAGTACACCCGCTCAACAGACCCATGACGAGAATGGCAACAATATATTTGATGGGATAAATACTTACAGGTTCAACTATCTTAACCAGCTAACCGAAATCATAAAGCCAGATGGCTCAAGGACGGTGTACCGCTATGATGCTCTTGGAAGGAGAACATCAAAAAAATCCTTAAATCAATATGGATATGAGGTGAATTTCATAAACTCGACAACATCGCAGATTTTATATTTCAGTGAAAGAGCAAACGAGCTGGAGGAGTTCAAGGCTGATAACACACTTCAGAAGAGATATATCTATGGGATCATGATCGATGAAGTGCTTGCAGCAGATATAGGTTCTAACAGATTTTTCTATCATGATAATTCGCTGGGCTCAGTAGCAGCAATAACAAACTCCACAGAAATACTACAAGAATCATACAAATTTGATGTGTATGGAGAGGAAACGATATTTAATGCATCAAACGCACAGATAGCCCAGTCCATAGTAGGGAATCCATATAGATTCACGGGAAGACGAAAAGATTTTGAGGAGCAGTCGATGCTCTATTATTACAGGGCAAGATATTACAAACCAGAGACTGGCAGGTTTGTGCAGAGAGATCCTATGGGCATCTATCATGATATATTTAGAACCTATCTCAATAGAGCGGACAGAGAGCGACACCTATAGACTGAAAAGTGACAGAAAAAAGTCACAATATAGGTTCGATTCTCATCTTACCTG
>SBBU01000104.1 GCA_005239585.1 Planctomycetaceae bacterium | reverse complement strand
TTTGTGCCTTGAGTGATTACGTGAATCTTTCTGAATTGATTGCGAAATATGATATTACAGTTATTAAAGACCTCGATTCAGGGGTTATAAAGCTCATTTCTGGCGCAAACACCCTCTCGATTTCATCAGACTTCAATACTGCTGTATTCAATAAGCAAGTCCTCCAGCTTTCAACGCCGCCCAAGATTATCAAGGGTGAACTGACGGTCTCAGGCGAACTAGTATCGTTTATAGAGAGAAATTTTAAAAAGAAGGTTGTCCAAAAGGTCAATGACCAGCCAAAACCTAAGCTCAAGGTGCTCATTGATGCAGGTCATGGCGGTTCGCATCGGGGTACACAGGGTCATAACGGGACGAACGAAAAAGATGTTAACCTAGGTGTTGCTTTGATGTTAAAAAAGAAATTGGAGGAACAAAATGTTCAGGTAGTAATGACTCGTGAGTCGGATGTGCATCTATCTGAGATTGTAAAAGAGGATCTTGAGCAAAGAGTTGAGGTTGCACGGACAGTCAAGCCGGATCTTTTCATCTCCATTCATGCCAACTGGAATGAAAAGAGCAGCATAAGGGGTTTTGAACTCTTCATTTCTCGCGATGGCGGCTATAAGGATGGGTCGAACAGGCTGGCAGAGTTTATCAGAAAGAATTTCAATGATTTGCTTGCAACTCCTGACAGAGGTATAAAGGAGTCCGGCTTTTATGTCTTGAGAAATTCTCCATGTCCTGCCGTCCTCGTAGAAATGGATTTTTTATCTAATCGACAGGCGGAGATGGACCTCACAAACCAAGCTTACAGAGAAAAGATTGTAAACGCTCTATCTAATTCTATTTTGCAATACATTAAATGACTTTGAGGGCACGGGAAGTATCTAGTGCGCAAACCTTCCTCCCCTCCCTGACCGGCAGGCACGCAAGCAGACTGGGAAACCCCGCACTCCCCCCTTCCAAGCGGGGCTTTTTGTGGTGCGGGGTAAATAGATTTTCAGGCTGTCTCTGCGTTCTTTTATTAGTGTTGTTGTCATCATGCTATGTCCCAAGACCTGATGTTAATAGTTCAGATAGTTACGAGAGATACCTTGGAGCTATTGAGCTTTACAGGAATCCTTCCGCAGACAATATGAAGAAATTAATCGATTTATGGCATGATCCGGATATGCTGGTCCGTGAAGGCGCACTCAAGTCAATGGCAAAGCTTGCTTATCCGGCATTTAAAGACTATGCGATGAAAAGCATGGAGGATAGCTCATGGCTTGTTCGTTCGCAGGCGGTTCATACGCTTGTTGCCATAGATTCACAGTTTGCTCAGCAGTTTTTAATTGACAGGCTTGCTCAGGAAAAAGATCAAAGAGTAAAGATCGAGATAATAAAGATTATAGAGCCGAATGAGAGCGGTCTAAAGGTGCTGGTGGAAGCCATTGGTGATGAAGGGCAGGGCGTCTCGTATGCAAGTTATAAAAGACTGACCTCCCTGAGCGGTGAAAACTTGCCCCGTGAAAAAACTGCATGGCTGGAATGGCTGAAGAAAAAGCAGAATCAAAATTGATTGGCTGTCTGTGTATAAACTCTTCGTAACAAGGAAAATTCTCTACGATGGCTCTCAGATAGAGAGCCTCTGGGCTGCAAGTAATTTTCAAGTCTTTGGAGATAGCATAGTAAGCTTCATAGGCCCATGCGATATCAAACCGGAGAATATTGTAGATACTCTAGATAAGGACAAGAAGATTAAAAGCCCCATGATGCTGCATTTTATTGTAGAGCATTTTGATCCAGACCTCGAGAAGGCAGTTCTGCACCAGAGGATACTGGCTTCACTAGTCAAGGATGAAATTGAACTCGTGACAAAAAAGAGATTTAAGAGAAAGGGTGATGACTTGTGGGATGGAGATCGCAAGCTGACAATCTCAGTGGCTACATGCGGCAGTATTTCAGCCAAGATCCATTTTGGTATAAATATCAAGCAGGAAAAGGGAGTCGACGTCAAGACTGCAGGCCTGAGTCAGTATAAAATAAATCCGCGTCTTCTTGCAAGGAGAGTTATGAGGGAATATAGAGAAGAGATTAAAGGGATCGAGATTGCACGTCATACAGTAAGACCTATTAGGTAATCTCATATCATTGTTTAATGAAGATTAGTACAACTTTGAAGACTCTGATCAGAGTTGTTCTTACAGTGGGATTCATTTATCTGGTGGCTCGTATTATAGAATGGAACGACCGATATGAGGTTCAGACCAAGACAGAGAAAATCTTGACGTCCGTGGAGCCGACAAGTACAGGCGATGGCTACAATGTGGATGGAAAATTCATTCCGGAAAAGGATGTGTTATCTGTCAAGAAGAAATACGGTTTCTTGTCGCTTCTTAAGAGACTTGACCTTGCCATATATATTCCAGCAGCCATTGCGATTTTGATCCCCATATTCCTGCTGAGTTTCAGGTGGCATATAATACTAAAAAGTCAGGGATTTGAGATCCCGTTTTTCAAGGCATTCAGCATCAACTATGCCGGGATATTTTTTAATAACTTTCTTCCCGGCGCTGTAGGAGGTGATATTGCAAAGGCGATCCTGGTCTCAAAAGACGAGACACGCAAGGCGGCATGTGTTGCTACTGTTTTCCTGGATAGACT
>SBBU01000130.1 GCA_005239585.1 Planctomycetaceae bacterium | reverse complement strand
GGCCTAAGGTTATCGAGTGTTTAGGCATAATTAGGTCAAAAACCGTTTTTAGTCTTAAAAGTTTTGCCTGCTCAACATCGTTCTGACGCTGTGCGAGTATCCTCTTGGCTGTTTCTTTTCCGTTTGCTTTAGTGAGTTCTCGTCTTAATCTGCCGTCTACATCTTTGTATGCTATAGCAAAGCGTTCCCCAGAGTTCAAATTCCTTCTATAAACGTAACCCATACTAGTCCTTTAACTTTGTATCAGCTTCAGAAACAGATTGAGCGCTTGCTTTTTCTGCAAGCCAACGGCGGAATGGATCAGCCAGTATATAACGTCGATGCGGTGAAAGAGACACAACCCACTGGCGTAGCTTTTTTCCCACCTTGTCATCTCCATCCGACCTGCCATCAACCATTTTCCGTACAGCGCCTACCGTACGGCGTAGGTATGCAGCAACATCCTCAAAAGACAAAAGTGGTCCATCCTCAGGTAGAGGCAGTCTCTTGATAGGTTTATTAGCTAGGGGAGTAGGCTTGGTGTCTGGCACAGAAACTTCCATTTCCCTTTTTTCTGCCTGCACCTGATTTTTCTCTTCTTTCCTCATTATGATAAACCATTTACTGATACATAAGCGCTGACATTCTTAATTTACTCTATTTTCTTTGAAAATCCATTATCAGCTCGAGATGCTTCACAATTTTTAAGTCGTAAACTTTTAGTGATTGCTCCAAAAAGCGTTGATTGAGTTTTAGAGCTCCCACTAATATGGTATCAATGTCTTTCTTTGTTATGTTACATCTTTGCATTATTTCTTGAAGATAAGTTATAAGGGCTCGCACGATTGGGCCTATTTGTGGGCTTTTCCTCTCTGTATCCTGTTTATTCATTGCAACCTCACTAATTTACATTCGTAATATGCTGCTTAGCGTTCTTAAACCGTATAGGGCTGAAAAGCTCAATGGAGTGTCTAGTTTTTCTTTGGATTGCAAGGTCTGAGAGGATTTCTCCTATGACGCTTGCGAATTTGAACCCGTGGCCCGAGCATGGTGAAGCAATAATTATATTTTCATGATTTGGATGGAGACCAATTACAAAATGTTCGTCAGGCGTGGTTGTGTACATGCAAATCTTTGCTTTTAACAACGTTCCATTTAAGCTCGGGATTGCTTGTGCAAGTCGTTCCTTTATTTCCTCAATCTCTGTGTTGCTTACTTTACGATTAACATGGTCCGGGTCTGTCATGATATTACTGTGATGAAATCCGACCTTAACACCATCACCATGCACATTAGGAATTCCGTAGAATGGTTTGCCTGGATAGTCCCATATGAAAACAGGGAGGTGCTCAGAAGTGAATGCACCAGTGTTACTCGATGGTTCAAAGTAATAATTCACTATCCTCTCAACTACCAATGGTAAGTCAAAATCAGAGTGAAACAGTTTACTAGTCCAAGCTCCTGCTGTAAAAATGAGTTTTTTAGCATAAATTTTTCTTCCGTTTACCTTGATTTCAACTCTCCCATCTGTCGCATTCCATTCCTCTACCTTACTGTTAAAATGTAATGTTGCACCTAGTTCCTGTGCTCTTTCTAAATAGGCTCGTACGCATTCTTCTGGAAACAGCACACCAGCTTCTTGCTCGAATAAGGCGATATCGGTGGGGCTAATCTGAAACATGGGATACTCTTCTCGTAATTCCGCATTAGTTAAAAGTCTGTATTTCAAGTCATTTTTTTTGGCACTTCCAAGTGCACCCGTGATGAGTAGGCTTTCAGGAGGTCCAATTAATATTCCTCCAGTTTTTAGCAAAAGCTTCCTCTCACTTTCCCTCTCGAGCTCGTTCCATAATTTGTAAGCTTGTAGGACCAATGGCACGTAGTCTGGATGTTCAAAGTACGCCTGGCGAATGATTCGCGTCCCACCGTGAGAAGATCCTCGGTCATGCGCAGGCAAAAACTGTTCAAAACCTGCTACTCTCAGGCCACGTTTAGCCAGGTTGTAAACTGTGGCACTTCCCATGGCGCCTAAGCCGATGATTGCTACATCATACTCTAATCTCATTTTTAGCTCCTTGTTATTCTTTCCCGGAGTCCGTCAATATCAGGGTTTTGTCGGTTATCTATATCGCTGTGTTTCATTGGATTTTTGTTCGGCATACAGAGGCCTGAAGACTTTTTCTCTGTAAGATGCACAATCCAAACCCCTGAAAGTATTATCATGGTGCCGCAAAGCTCAGGCAAAGCAAAGTGCTCATTCAAAACCAGGCAACCTACGAGTGAGCTCACGATTGGATTGATGTAAGTGAAGGTAATTACTTGGCTGGCGGGTCTTTGTGAGAGAAGGTATCCAAATAATACTCTGCCTATGCAACTCCCGAAGATAACCAAGTATGCCATAGCGACAATGGACTGCCAGGTGACAGGTCCATGAACGGTTTGTTCAGTCAGTAGCCCAACTACAAGAAGAAGAGGTCCTGCAAATAACATTTCGAATAAGGTCAATGTCAAGAAATGAAATCTCTGGCTCAATTGCCGTTGGTAGACGGTCCCGATAGCGTAACTAAGACTAACACCAAGAATAGCAAGTTCTCCGGTGATCCCTTCAGCAAGCGGGATTGAAATTTTACTGCTAAAGAGCAGGCAAACACCTCCAAGTCCAAGAACTAACCCTACCCAGCCGGCTCGTGCTAAGCGGACTCTTCGTAACATAAGCATTGAAATCAATGCCACCAGCAACGGTGAAGTCGAAACAATGACTGCAGCAATACCGCTTTTCACAGTCTGCTCTGAGATAAACATTAACCCACCACCGATGACCTCAAAAACAATAGAAAGAATAAGTAACGAGCGATAATCACCAAAGCGGTTAGGAAACTGCACTTTTCGAATCCTGCAAAAGGCAAACATCAAAGTCGAAGCTAAAACGAGTCGGATTCCAACAGCCGTAATAGGCCCGAATGTCTGTACTACAATTCGGATCGCATTAAACGTCAAGCCCCACAAGATGCATATAGTTACGTAAGCAGCAGCTATTCGTGTCGATTCGTCCGGAATTCTCATTGGGTTTCACTCCAAAAGTTTATATCTAGCAGGCAAGCTGTTCTTCTTCCACGCTCATCATGTAAAATAAATTATTAAACATCAGAAAGAACTAATTGATGGCACTCGTTACAAATGTGCCCGAAGCTTCGTGCCATTGTTCCTGCCCCGAGTCTGATTCTGTGTGAATACTGCCATGGGACTATTTTTCCCTTTACCTCCGGATGGGAAGCAAGAAAGGTCAGTGCGTTCCAAACCTCATACAATGTGAGAGTGGATCGCCTCGCTTCAAACTTCACACGGTCCTTTATGGCAATTGCAATTTTTTTAGAGACGAAGAAGGGTCGTTGTTGAAGGCGTAGAATCATTCCATCTACAAAATTATTGTCAACAGGCTCTTTAGTAAGTTGTTCCAATCCTTTAGCTACGTAATGCCACTGCATCCAAGCATCGATAGTCTGTTTTTCTATGGTCTTGAGGAATGCATTCTCCTTGTCAGGATCATTTTTAGGCCGCCGAATCTTCTGCTTTCCAGAGCAAACTTTTGTAATCGCCTCGTTGCTGCATATCAGTCTATAAATTGCGGTTCCCACCTGTACTGCACCATCTTTCATTTCAATAACGTTAACGCCGAAGCAGACAATGTCATCTTTTCTTGGTTCTGATGTAGTGGTGGGTGAAACCAACGATATATCGAGGATACCGTTCACCTGGCTGTTGACCACACGTAAGTCACCTGAGTAAATATGAGTCGGTATCCCGTTGAGTACCGAATCAAGAATTCGATTTCGCGATGTACGCAACAAGTCTGCATCCTGAACCCGCAACGCCTCTGATCCTGCTATCTTAACTTCAAGATTTTCGTTCAATGGTAGCTCCATTTTAAAGCGTTGATTAAAGTTATACGCCCTCATTGTATCACTACACTTCTCCTCAAAATATGCTGGTGGAATCTTTGCGAGCTTTGCCAAATCTGTAAGTGCTTCAGTGTCTAGCGTCAGCGGATCAGTATTCATACCGTGTAATTCCAAATAGCCTTTCTCATTCATTCTCAGTTGCTTTGCTTCTACCTGAATATATTGAGCTAGATTGTCATCCACTAATTTTTTCCTGAATTCTGTTACGGTCGGGGCTTTCTTAAGACCATCCAAGTTAACCATACGTCACCACAACAAATATTTTGTCATAATTTGCTAAGATAGTTTTTGAAACAGTAAACAAGATAAGTTAGAATACTCAAAATTAATTCCATTGATACCTTCCAGCAAATGACGTGCCAGCTCCGGGTGCACTCAAAATGCCGAAAAACCTTATTTAATGAGGTTTCCTATAAGAAGTGTTCAAAAGTGAACTGCTCGAAATTGAACACATTGTTCAAATTCGAACAAAAGATTTATAAACTCAAATATCCTGTATGATTCTTCATGACATATACTAGGTACAAAACGAGGGATAATTTCCTTAAGAGTGTACCTGAAATTTTGTACACTGGTACTACTTTACGATACTTAATTAATCGTCTCCAATCGAGCCAGGATTTTTCCCATAGCTTGCAAAGACCAGTTTATCTCACTAAAGATTATATCAGCGCTGCCGGCTTTGCTTACAAGCGAGCGCGACAGTATCAAGACTCCCCTATGGTTGTTATTGTTGATTCTCAACACCTTTCTAAAAGACCTAAAAAAACATGCACTGGTTATGAAATACCTTCTTTAAAGAGAGGTAGCTTCTATCCACTTCCTGCCGTGTATCCTAAAAGTATGCAGGACAAAAATGCTTGGTACCAAATCCATTCGTTAACCCAAGTGGTCAAAATTTTGCAACCTAATGAACTTTCAGACCTCGTTGACAATTGGTTGGAAACAATAAGTCCATTAACGAAAAAAAACCATTACAGATCATACTCACGAATCTTGCGCCTAAGGGACGAGTAGCTTATCTTAAGTATTTTAGCTGCCTTATTTCTGTTACCGCTAGTTAATGTCAAGACTTTTCTTATGCTCTTTTTCTCGAGAGCTTTCTTTTGTTCCTTCAATGACAAACTATTCTCAATATGTTCTTCTACAATAGCTTCTTGGTCATGGCTGTGCGATAAGTTGCAAATGTAATCAGGTAGATCATGTATTGTAATGATGTCGTGCTCTGTCGTAACGAAAAGCATTTCAACAATGTTTCTCAGTTCCCGTATGTTTCCCGGCCATGAGTATTTCATAAAAGCAGCTATGGCTTGTGGTGAAATAGCCTTAGTTTTCCCGTGACTTTGAGAAAGCTCTTTCATAAAAGCATCTACTAGAAGGGGAGTAGAATAAATCTTGTGTCTGGAGGTATTGAGTTTTACGGTTGCAAGATGTATAAGCGAAACTCGAACGAATCGAACCCCGAAAGAGAAGGGG
>SBBU01000031.1 GCA_005239585.1 Planctomycetaceae bacterium | reverse complement strand
TTCCTTAGAAATCGTTTCATACCTCTCTCCCAAAAGATTTGTCTAATCTATCGGGCAGAGAGGCCCTTTTTATTCAATCCGATTTTTTGGACAAGCTCAAAAATGATTGACAGCACACATTTTAAAATTGCAAATGTTTAACATATTGACTTTGCAATAACAGTAGTACTATTGTATCCCGGAAAAATTGTAAAAGATCGGGCCCATTTTCTTGATCTCATCATCCTTAGTAGAGCCGATGAGTACTCGAAGGTCTTTTTGGTGTTTAACTTGTTGCTCTAAGAATAACATATTTGCCTTGTATTCTGCCTGCTTGTACTCCTTTGTGGCTCGAGTTTTGTTATATTCCTCTTGCAGTTTTTCTTGTTCTTCCTTTGAAACTTTAGACGGATAAACATTAAAGTAAACCTTGTGAAAGTCAGGGCCAAACTTTGATTGCACTTGCTTTTCAAGTCTTATCCAGTCGGTAATGTAGCGCTCGGCATGAGGCCTTACAATCTCTTTCTCTGAATCTGATAATTTTAGATTAAGGCTCCAGTCTGTCAGCAGCTTATCTGCTGCATCGTTTATACTACTTGCAGCGTGATATGTGTGTTCGTGAAACGGATTAGGATTTATAAATCCAGTTTCGAGGATGCTTCCCATACCGCCGAGTTCTTGGATTTTAGTCAACTGGGTTGAGTTGAGTATTTGATCGAACTTGATATTTTCTCCCATCTTGCTGAATAAATAGATCCGTTCTAGTTTGGTGAATGAGGGATCTTGTAGTTTCTTTGACTCCTCTTCCAGCTTTGACAGTGTGCCATCTAACTGCGCGAGCTGAGTATCGTTCAACGGTGCCTCGATCTCCTCAAAGAGTGCCTGGGCTATACCGAGTATAAAAAGACGGCTTTTAGAACTTATCGTGATGTTGCCTCTTCCCATTTCAAGGGCATTCATATCATATTTAGACATCATTTTTAGCAAGTCAGCCATCGACTCCATAATCTCCTTTTGTTCTTCAGGTGTAAGGTTTGAAAAGTCATTTCCTTTCTTTGACGTTTTAACCAATACCTTTGCCATCTTTTTAAATGTAAGCTTGTCCTCGTCCGATATTTTTGATTTGTCAGGTTTTGACGTTGTTGGGGTGTTTTTTGACGTCTGAAGCTCATTTTCAAGTTTGGCTATGAGGCTTTTGAGATTCCTTGATTCATCCTCCAGCCGTTTTACCTCCTTTTTTGATAGGGCAACCTCATTCTGAAGCCTATCTATCTCAGGCTGTGACCCAGTCTCTTTTGGTTGGTACTGACCCTGTATCTGCGGGGATACGAGTGCTACAGCAACCCAGCCCACAGCTACCCCCACAAGTATTAGCATCAAGTTCTTCATCTGTTACCTCCTTTTGACAATACTATGACTAATTTCGTACTTTTGTTTCAATTATTTCTTTTTTTGAGGGATCTTTCCCTTTTGCTGCAGTCTTTCCTCCATCAGTTTCTTGATCTGCTTTTCATAGCCAACATCTTTGGGTTGATAGTAGCGACGTCCTTTGAGATTTTCAGGCAGGTATTCCTGAGAATCTATTGCGTTAGGATAGTCATGCGAATACTGATATCCTTTTCCATATCCGATACCTTTCATCAAGGGTGTTGCCGCGTTTCGCAGGTGAAGAGGTACTAGCAGGTTAGGCATCTCCTCTACATCATTTTTTGCCTCTTTATAGGCCTTGTAAGAGGCATTGCTCTTTGGCGCTGTTGCAAGATATGTTGTAACCTGAGCCAGTGCTAGAAATGCCTCGGGCATCCCGACAAAATCGACTGCCTCCTTGGCCGCAGTCGACACAACAAGGGCCTGTGGATCGGCATTACCGACATCCTCTGACGCAAGAATAACAAGACGGCGCGCCACGAATAAGGGATCCTCTCCCGCCTCCAGCATCCTTGCAAGCCAGTAGAGAGCTGCGTCCGGGTCGCTACCGCGAATACTTTTTATAAAGGCCGAGATGACGTTGTAATGCTCTTCACGATCCTTGTCATAACGGAGGGCCCTTTTCTGGGCTACCTGGTGAACAAGCTTTGTAGAGATCGAGTGCGTACCTTTTGAAGATTTGGCAGCGAGGGCAGACATTTCCAGGAGATTAAGGGCAACTCGAGCATCGCCATTTGCAAGATTCACAATCAAGTCAAGAGCGCCATCTTCACACCGAACCTTTAGAGATCCAATACCCTGTTTTTCGTCTGAAAGCGCCCTTTGCAAAATCGTGTTAATTTCCTCGGCGCGCAGTTCTCGTAATGTGTAAACTCGACAGCGTGAAAGTAATGCTGAATTGATCTCAAAAGAAGGGTTTTCTGTTGTGGCACCGATTAAACAAAGTGTTCCATTTTCGATGTGTGGTAGAAAGGCATCCTGCTGGGTACGATTGAATCTGTGAAACTCGTCGACAAAAAGGATTGTCTTTTTGCCCCCAATTTCTGAATTTGCCATTGCCCTTTGTACAACTGACAGAATGTCCTTAATACCAGACATTACAGCGCTGAAGGATATAAAGTCACTCCCAGAAGCATGTCCTAAAAGCCTTGCAAGTGTAGTCTTTCCAGAACCGGGAGGGCCCCAGAATATAATTGAAGCAAGTGCCCCGCTTTCTACCATCTCTCTTAGCGGTTTGCCCTGTCCAATAATTTCTTCCTGGCCTATGAACTCATCAAATGTCTGCGGCCTCATTCTTTCGGCCAATGGAGCTCTGACTTGGGATTTGACCTCCGGGAATAGATCCATAACAAGTATATTAGAGCTGATATGTTAAAAGTCAAAGAGAACCAGATGGAACTAATTCTGTGGCGATATCTCGATCACTATAAGCTCAGGTCTGCAGAGGAAGCGCATGCGAGGTGCAAAGCCTCGTTCCATTCCGATGCCTCTGGAGACAACCAGAGTGCGGCCATTTTCTAGATCGCTTACTCCAGCTGCCATTCTGCGTGGAACCTCAGAGAGTGTGATTAGTGGTCCTATTAATGGCAATCTGACCTGACCCCCGTGCGTGTGACCCGCAACAAGAAGATCGGCGTTCACGTTTCCAAGGGCAAAATCAGGCGCATGGCCGAATACTATGTGAAATTTATCAGAGCCTTTTATATGTAATTGAGAGTTGAACGAATCATTGAGAGACAATCCTGTGAGCTGAAAATCCTTGATGGTTATAGTTTTGGTATTTTGAATTGTAGTTATTCCTAGTCCTCCGAAGATTTTATGCCATTCCCAGATGTCGACATTGCCTTGTACTGCATAGACTCCCAGTGGTGCGCTGAAATTTAGTTCCTTGAGAAGGGAGCGTAAATCATCGAAAAGTTTCGCATATTTTACGATATCGAGCTCTTGAATGTAATCGCCTGCAAGTAAGATAATGTCAGGTTTCTCGGCAAGGGCCTTAGTAAGAACCTCTTTTTCATAGTTTCCTATAACATCTGTTTGAATATCTGCTACCACAGCGATCCTTAACTTTTCATTTAGCTTGTTTGAGGTTAATTTTACATATGAAATCTCAAGCTGAGTAGGCTCGATGAAAAAAGCGTCGACAGCGATTGCTCCAAGCCCAAGCGTGCTGATTGCGCACACAGCAGCAGTCTTTTTAAATGATTTCCAAAGGATTATGGTTGATCCACATAGAATTATAAAACCGTGGAGGAAAACTCCCCAAGCGAAGAGTCGAATAGCGCCAAAGAACCTTTCGCCAAAGAAAAAAACAATCAGGAATGAAAATAATCCGGCAAGCACTCCACATGTAATAAATCTAAAGAGAAAAGATACTAGCGAAGGCTTTGTTGCGAGGTTGACAAGAAATGCGTAATCAACTATGGCCATTAGCATGTTATAGGCAATTGTTGATATTGATAGTTCCAAGCTTCCCTTTTAAAGTTATATTAAATATCATATTTTCTAATATACGTAAATAGATTTCGTTTATGTATAACATGGTTGTTAACAAGATAAAAACAGGTAAGGCAGTTCTGCCGCTGCATGGAGGAAAGAATGGCCTTCTTTCTTGTGTGAATCGAAAGACGTAAGACAGAGTATAGAGTCATCACTGACTTGCCACATTATTTTTGCTAAAATAGTTTCATGCGAACTATACTGCACGTTGATATGGATGCATATTTTGCTCAGGTGGAGCAAAGAAAAAATCCTGCGCTAAGATGCAAACCGATCGCTGTAATTGGTTCTAAAAAGAGGACTGTGATTCTTTCACCTAGCTACGAGGCGCGTGCATATGGGGTTAAAACAGGATTACGTGTCCCAGAGGCGACGGGGCTCTGTCCTGAGCTGATTTTTGTGGAAGCTGATAATGCGGCCTACACAGAGCTTGCTGGAAAACTATTCGATATTTATTATCAATTTACTGATCAAGTCGAGGTCTATTCTATTGATGAAGTTTTTTTAGATGTAACCGGTTCTATCAGGCTTTTTGATTCTGCAGAGGCCATTGCGAGGGAAATAAAGGAAAGGATCAGGCAAGAGTTTAGTCTTACCTGTTCGGTTGGAGTAGCTCCAAATAAATTGCTGGCCAAGCTGGCAAGCAATATGAAAAAACCAGATGGGCTTGTCATTATAAGGCCTGAAGAGGTCAGTAGGGTTTTAAAAGGTCTTCCTGTGGGCGAGCTTTGGGGTATAGGCTCACATCTAACAAAGGCATTGAATGAAATGGGAATTACTACTTGCGGAGAGCTCGGTCGATGTGATGTGGAGCAGCTGAGAGTTCGTTTTGGAGTCTTGGGAGAGAGGCTTTCTCAGATGGGTAGGGGTGAGGATGCTAGTCCGGTGATTCCACTTGGCCGTGAAGCAGACCCTAAATCGATTGGTCATAGTATGACATTTGAGAGGGATCTGAAAGATATAGAAGAGATCAAGCGATACATTCTTCAACTCTCGGAGAAGGTTGGTGTTCGGGCGAGAAAGGGAGGTTTCATGGCAAGGGAGGTTGCTCTTACGATTCGCTACAGCGATTTTGAGACATTTACGAGGCAGAGGAAGCTGAAAGACGCTATAAATCAAGACTTGGAGATTTATTATGCCGCAGAGCAGATTCTTGATGAACAAAAACTCGTGAGGCCTGTTCGACTTTTAGGAGTTCGAGCCTCTGATCTCTCTCGAGGTTCAGCACAGCAGTTGAATCTTTTTACAAAAGCAGAAAGGAAAACCCAGCTTACAAAGGCAGTGGATAAAATCAAGGAACGTTTTGGTGATGAGGCTATAATGCACGCGGAGCTCCTCCGCCGCTACAGACATCCCGGTGTTATTTCTCCAGCGTGGAGACCAAAAGGGATCAAGAACATAAAATTCTAATAATTTTCGCTGAACATTTTCCAAGTCCTTACGCTTATATATATGGATACTAAAACAGATTAATTTGAGGAGATAAATATGAGATGCTTTAGTGTGATATTGGCGGTACTTTGCGTATCAGGTTGTACTACAAGTGTGACTCAGGCAAAAGCAACTCCGTGGATAGGTAATATAATCGATAGATCAGATACTGATGGAAAGAAGTTAAATAGCGATAAGAGTCCTTCAAACTCAGAGTCAGATATTGAAAAGATTCTATCTAAAAAAGTTGAGCTCAAATTTCCCGTAAAGCTAGCTGTGGTGAGGGTAGATTCCCAGATGTATCACTCCCATGATGTTATTCAGGGAGAGATCACAGAGTGGAATAGACTGAAGGGACTGCATGACGTGGATAGGGTTATTGTTCTTCCTGCAATTGCAAATGAAGAGCGAGGGAGCAAGGTTGTTGTTGACAGGGCAAGGAAAATGGCAGCGCAAGCGCAGGCGGACTTGGTTTTTCTCTATCAGGTTGGCAATGATTCAAGCGTATATTTGACCCCCGTAATTTGTGTCCTGGACCTTACAATAGTAGGTGGGCTCATTTTTCCTGGGCGAACAGTTGACTCTTTATCAATTGCACAGGGTATACTTTTAGATGTGAAATCTGGCGTGATACTTGCCGCCGTTGAGGGAAATGAGAGGAAAACTACCGGAGTTGCTGCTTTAACTGCCGATCAGAATCGTACTCTATTCAATGAAGAGACCAAGATAAAGGCAGTTCAAAAGATAGCTAGCCAGCTAGAGTATACGCTAATAGAAGAGTCAAAGCGCAGAAAATAGCCTAGATAGGCTTAAAACCTGCACTGAGGCCAAACAGAATCCAAACACTTTTTGGACTGCTGCTCTACACAAAGTCCTTCTATTCCTTTGATCAATCGGTTATCTTCTAATTTACTTTGTTCACTGCATATAAAAGCAGGGTTTCGTATCAAATATAATGGAAGGCGAGTTACTAGGGGATCCGAATAGGCCCCCAAATCGCAAACAAGAGGAGATTGAAGATGTACACCTCGTACGGGCGGCGCAAAGGGGGAAAAGAGAGGCATTTGAAAGGCTTGTCTCGCGATACCATGGCATGCTCTTTGACATCGTGCACAGAAAGATCAGGGATATTTCAACAGTGGAGGACATAGTGCAAGAGACGCTACTTTCCGCATATCGTGCGATTGGGCAGTGTCGAAAGCCAGAATCGTTTCGCTTCTGGCTGTTTACGATCGCTAGGAATACCCTTCGAAAGACGTTCTTAAAGAGCGCGCACACCTCTTCAAATTTAGATGACTTGGCTGATGTGGAGAAGGAGCAGGTTTCTGAGGCGCCTGATCCAAGGAGGTTGGCCGTCCTTGAGGAAAGCTTACAAGTGCTCTCAAGGGATATGTATCAGGTTGTGATATTAAAGTACAAGCACAAAATGACGTGCGAGGAGATTGCTGTTTCCATGCGCAAGCCGTTAGGTACGGTCAGGAGCTGGCTTGTTAGGGCTCATGAGAGACTTAAAACGGAGATGGAATCTCGTTTGAGAGAGAAAGGGTCATGACCTGCCGTGAGGTTCAGGAACTGATCGATCTTTATTTAGTGAATGAGATAGATCCTAGGAAAAAGATAAATTTGAGATCACATTTGGCAGCATGTGAAGACTGTCGTAAGGCAAAGAGCGAGACGAAAAAATTCGTGCTACAGTTGGTAAAAGATGTAAAAAATCTTCCATTGAAAGTAAATGACAAAAGGAGGAAAGGTTATGAACTGTGATGAAGCCAGAGAGAATCTTGATCTTTATATCCTGGACGATTTGAATGCTAAAGAGATGAATGACTTGAAGGGCCATCTTTCCAAGTGCGATGGGTGCCAGACTGCTTATACCGAGCATAAAGATTTTATTCAGCGGCTGGACAAGGATGTAACAGGACTCTTTAAACAGAAATCTAAGAAGCGCGTTCTGGAGGTTTTAAGGTCAGGGCCAGGGCCTGTTGTTAAGCGTTATCCGATTTTACGCATTCGCTACATTGCCGCAGCAGCTGCGGTCATCCTGACTCTTGCGCTGTTCTGGATTCTTAACTCTCAACGCCCATTTGAACATTATTTTCAAGACAACAGAGGATATGTCAAGGCGCTAGCGGGGAGCATTGTGCGCAAGATAAATGATCAGGAATTTAGGCTGGAAAATGGAAGCGTTGTATTATATACGAAATCAAGGATCATCATACATACCTCTACTGCAAAGATTGATATCGAGCCTGAAAAAGAGACTGCGGCAGACATAGATGTGTCAGTTAAAGAGGGGATTCAAACAATAAAGGTGCGTTCAGGGGTGTTAGATATAACAGGGTCTCATGTCCCCTTTGGGAAAGTATCTGCCACGGGAGGCGACGTTGTTTGCCTGTCTGAGGAGCGTAAGAAAAGAATCGAGAATGCCTTGACCCGTATTATAAACAAGGAGAGCAAGGATCAGATACAGACTATGAGGGAGCTGATTGAGTTCGAAGCAGATGCTGAGGCCAATATGCTAATGAAAACAGAAGGATGGCAAGTAAGGAACTATCTGACCATAATCGTAAAGACTGTAAGGCTCATCAGGGAGTCAGAATCTTTAAAAAGTCTTCATAGAGAGTTTCCAGATCTTATTGAGGGATTGGCTCAAAAACCGAGATTGGAATGGCCTGCCATAATAGGGCGGTCGTATGACTCGAGATTGAGCCCAAAGGATAAGAAGGTGCTTGCACAGGTATTGTTATCTGAACAAGATATACTAGAAAGGTTTGAGAAAGTCTTGATTCTTTCTTCTTTGTCGGCTGATCAGATTTGGTTTTTTCTGGAGGCTTTAGATTATCCAGACACAAAGATCCGTAGCCACTCTGCAAAAATACTCAGCTATGTAGCTAAGGAAAAGTTATCCATAGAGCTAGCCACTCGATGTATCAAGGCGCTAATCTTTAGATTGGATGATGAAGATTTCAAGGTTCGAACTACCGCCTCATCAGCGATAAGTACGATTTCTAATTCAATTCGGGCGCAACA
The DNA here is from genome assembly GCA_005239585.1 of Planctomycetaceae bacterium. The sequence goes on along the minus strand of SBBU01000031.1, from coordinate 5,820 downwards.
GGAGCTGCTAGAAATTCTTGTTAACACACTGATTGATAAACTGAAAACTGCCAGTGCAAACAGCTTAATTTATAGCACATTAGGGCGAATTGTTACTGGCAAAGCGAGCGACCCCATAAATGAAATAGTAATGAATTCAGTTAGAGGAATCCTCGATCATGAAAATATAGATGTGCGAGTTAAAACCTTTCATGCACTAGGAAAAATAGGAGCCTACATAGATGGAAAATATCTGCCAGAAATTATGAAAGTCTTAACAAGTAAATTAGGGGATACTGAGGCCAAAGTGCGGGCTGCAGCAACCGAGGCGATTGGAACTGTTACCTTGTTTAGGTCGATTGAGCAGAGTGGAATCTCCCCTGCCGACCTGCTCTCCACACTTAAATCATTGTTGAAAGAGGAAAAAGACGAGAATGTCAGGCAACAAATCCAACGCGCCATTCGGTGTATTGAGAGAATTAGGTGAAGAGAATAAGTGGTCTTTCTTTGAAAAATATTCAAGAAGTATCGTTAGTACTCGGTAAACCACGTGTAATTGTTCACCGCCAGAGACACGGAGAGTTTGGCTAATAAGCGGCAAGTGCCTCTTTGCGCATTTGTACGAAATGCCTGCTAAAGTTTGAAATCTCCGTGCCTCCCGCCCACCAGGGGTGGGCGAGGCTCGCCCCTTTGGGGCGGCGGTGGTGAACAACTTGAACATTTTTGCTTGAATGGCAAACAAAACTGATTACTATTTCTTGTAGAGTCCTGTTACCGTAACGGGTTCGGTGAATATTTATCCTGCACCACAAAAAGCCCCGTCTGGAAGTACGGGCTGCCCTTTGGGCGAGCATGAAGTGGTGCAAAATGAGTTTTCCACAGAAAGTCCCGCCTGGAAGGCGGGGTGCGGGGTTTACTCGGTAGCATTCGGAATCTCTATGATGTGGTTACGTTATAGCCTTGTTGCCATTCTATTTATCGCGATCACAGGATTTACAAGGGACATCCAAGACAAGCACACTTCTAGCGATCCGATGAAGTGCAAGCGGTGCCAAACCGCATATAACAAGGCGCTCGACCACACCCTGAAGCAGCTACAACGTGCATATTTTCCGGCAAAGATGGTAATGGGCTGGCAACTGCTCGCCGATGGCCGCCATCCAAAAGAGCTCGAGTCCGTCGTCGATACCGCAATTAAATGGCAAACCAATCCAGGCGTTAAGAACGACCATGCCAAGAATTGGTATCCGGCGCTGGCAGGAATCTTTCTTGCCGAATACGAGAAACATCATCCGAGTGAGAAGGTCAGAGATGTATTGAAGGAAATCGTAGTGTACTTTGAAAAGGTCCGGGAACCAACTGGTGGCTGGTTCAAGTGGCAAAATGGTGCATTCAAAAACGGTAAACAAGTATACCCTGTCAAAGATTTGGGGATGCTCACATCTATCATCTTTGGGTACTTGTGGACTGTCAAGACCTTGGGAATCAGTGTACCTGATAAGATGCTCGAACAAGCAGATGAGTGCCTTTTGAACAATTTATCCAAGCGCGGGCTCAGTTACGGAACAGGGCAAAAAGGGGGAGATGGTACGGGTGCAAGAGGAGCATTTGTACTTCTAGGTCTTGCGTATGCCAACAAGATGAAGCACAAGATCGCAGAGACCTATACAACACTTTTGCCGCAGTGTATTCCGAAAATGGACAAGGGTCACCACGTGGGGGCCTTGCACGGTTTGGGGGTCGTCCTGGGATGTCATGTGCTAGGACCTGAGGTTTATAAAAAATTGACAGAACAATGGCTGGATGTCCTAATTGACAAGCAAGTTAGCGACGGTGGGATTTATATTGGAGATGACGGCGATGCTGGAGGTGAAAAGGGACTTTTCGGAGAAGACAACGGATCGACGGCAGCGGCCGCTTTGCTGATCCTTCTGCAAGACCATACACGCCTAAAACCTGCGAAGCCAAAAGACAAGTAACCAAGTGGCTAGTCTTCGTGACTGCAAATTTATTGATAATAATAAGATAGGCAGGTGAAATCCTTCGCTGGAACTTACCGTTTGAGAAATGAGAGGTTCTCAAGAGGGATCGTTAACAAAAGAGCTATCACTTCATCTTCAGTTCCCTTGCTGTAGGAAGTTTGCATGCTCTTTAAAAAATTACGGTTTGACAAGATGTCTTGTTGAAATCTTTTCCACCATTTCCCCTGTAATCTCCAGCAAAGCCAGCCTAACATGAGTTGGTTGGGAAAGAGGGCTGAATGTCCCTTGAATAAATTTTCATTCTGTATATTGTTATCTGCGAAAGCGAGCGCTTTTTTGTAGACGTCGCTCTCTGTTGCCTCTAGCAGAATCATCGCCAGACAGGAACCCGGCGTTCTGCCGTAACTATCTCCCTTGTTATAGCCCTTATTCTTGGGATGTATGCCACTGCCATATCTCATGCTCCCGTCCTCATTGATTGCGTTTTCATAAGATTTCAAAAGTTTTTCTATAACTTCTTTTTTCACGTCTACTTTACACCTTTTCAGTTGAGCTAGGGCAAGCGCGAAAACATTTGTGGCTACAACCAGATCGGGACCATATCCCCAAGAAAAGCCCTGTTGACCCCCAACAGTCCTTTGAAAACCTCCTGACTTGGACTGTGCTTTTTCTATCAATTCATGTAATTTATTTAGCTTTTCCCTCAAGTCATCACTCGGGTGTTTTATATAGACCTCAGCCAAAAATATGGTGCTCAATGCTAATGGCCATGTTTCATCAGTTTCCAACTTGCCGCTCATAAGTTTGAATATGTTTGGCGGTACGAATTCCACGCATTCCTTGATCTTTCCTGACCAAGCCCCATTCGATAGCGTACTTCCTGCTGATAGAAGAGCTAGTCCGACGAGTGGTGCCATGAGGGCATTTTTTTGCGGCCAACCTTTAACACCTGTTATGTCAACCTTGGAGATGCTCTCCAGCAATTCCTTGATCTTCCCCTGGCACCCTTTACAGCGTGAAGGGCATTCTCCAGTAAACTCATGCCATTTTTCCTGATGACTGGAGCTGTTGAATGGTATCAAGGCAACAGCAAGTAAGATGGTGCGCAGCCAGACATTTCTCATTTTATAGTCTCTTTAAGGATCAAGAGCGCCATCGTTGTCCTGCAACTATTCCCCACAGATCTTCACTGTCCAGTCAGAAATCTTCCTTTAGACTAAGTACGGTCTTTAGTAAACCTAGCACCTTGCTCTAAAGGGCAAGTCTTTTTGAAACGACTGGGGCTTCCCGTTGATCTCCAGTCTAAAGACTGTAGCTTTCCACAAGGTCTGGGTAAATCCAGTTTTATTTCTTGTCAGTCTCTACGGTTACATCTTTGAGCCATATGGCGTTTCCCTTGGCCATGCCAAGCGCCATTACTACCAGGGCTGTCGAGAATGGCTCATCTTTAGTTCTCCACATCGATTGATCTGCGTGTATTGCCCCCTCAGCGGTTTGCCTAGTCAGGACTTGCTTCCTCACTTCCTCCATCCATTTCTTCCAATCGTATTTATCCTTGTACACTAGGGCCAATTGCATCCCGTGCATGATTCCTATAGATGTTGAATAAGAACTGCCTGTATAGACCTTGTAAGGAAAGACATCGTTATGCCCAAGTATATGGCGTATCGTGTTATCTACTTCCTTAGTCCCTGATAGGTCACAACAGGCTAGAGCTAATGGTCCTGCTGTATTGTTGCACAAGCTTTCGCTGCCGCACCTTGGCTTCGATCCACTGCCCCCGAAGGAAATTATTGTCATGGTATCACTTTTCTCAATGCGACTGTATGCAAAGTGCCCCCTGCCATTCTCTTCTCCATACATTTTTAGCAGAGATTGTCCTGCTTTCTTAAAGCTCTCTTTTGGCACATTTACCCCTATCTGCCTGGCTGCCAATAGTGCCTGCAACACCCAGCAAGTCACAAATGTGCACGTATGTTGCTTATAAATGTTCTCAATGTTTTTACCTTCATGATATGTCCATCCCCCGATTACGTTTTTCTCCTGAACCTCTAGCATATATTTTACTGCCTTTTCCACCCACTTTTTTATCTTGCTTTGAAGCTCTTTATCTTTTGTCTGTGAAAAGGTCTGGCTTAATGCCATTGTACCCACAGAAGGTGTCCAAATGTTCCAAGCATGGTTACTTTTGAAAGTATTCTCGACCCATCCACGTATTATCTTGCCATATTTGGGGTCGTCTGTGCCATAGCCATTTACTCCAAATGCCATGATTACAAATTCGGTGAATCTGTTGTCTTCTTTTGTGCTTAGCCATTCCAGCGCCTTGTCGATTGCTTTTTCTACTTTATCCAAAGCCACTTCCGACTCTTGTTCTGTCTCTTTTTTTTCCTGTACTAGGCCTAAAAGAAAGCTTGGAAGTAATAAACTTAACATCGCCATTTTCATTTTGTCTCTCCTTCAACCCACTTGAAGAAAAAGTGCTTTTTAAGAAATAAGACTGATATTGAACTATCAAGCGTCAAATCATAATGCCCTCCTCCCTCCCAGTATCCCTTTTCGTTTTGCGTAGATACTATGTGCTTTGCCCCCTCTTTGTACCAATCTTGTTCACCAAATTTTTCTCGACCGACTAGCGTTGCCAGTATGCCTTGTGCATATAGAAACTGATAACTGTTGTTATACTGTGGAATCGCTCCAGGATTTTTATCTGCCACAAAATTTTTATCCAGCCATGCAAGTGTCTTCGAAATCGCAGGATCCTTTGCCAAATCCTTTGCTCTCAATTTCTTGTCTTGTTTTAGCATGCATAGCCCAATTATCACTGCCCCTGCACAAGTGTTTGTCCCATGAACCCATGGTCTCCTTGCTCCAGGTTCATCATCCTTCCCATAATCGTATCGCCATGTGCCATCTTCCTTCTGGCGCCCTCTGAAAAAATTTTCTCCATCTTTCCATATCTGGTCAGGTACCAGATCTTTTCTGTGTTCTGATATTAAATATAACGAAAGGAATGCATAAAGATCGAAATAGGGGATATATATACCACGAAAATGTTTTTCTGTGTATACCTTAACAACTCTTTTCGTATGTTCTTCGATCTCTGCTTTGTATTTTTCAGGGTCAGTCTCTAAAAGCGATAGCACAATAAATGCACTTACCAAATCCATCCCAAAAAATCTCCCTGTGTCTACAGTCTTGAGCTTGCCATTTTCCAAGGTTGTGATCTTGCCCCTGTCAGAAAAGGCCTTGAGAGCTTTTTGCACGTGCTCGTATAATTTATCTTTGCCTAGGCCACATTGTGCCATGGCACAAACCTCTATACCCAAGCGTCCCCTGGTATGACCAGTCCCTTTTGGGTGTTGTGAACCGAGTGAAATTAAGCAATTTACACCTTTTTCAATGCTCTTATCCAGGTCCTGATGCTCTTTTTTTTCTGGTTTAGAACTGTCAGAGTTTTGTAACGTAGTATTTGGGTTTTTCGCATCAACATACCAAAGTGCACTAGTCTGTAAAATCAGGACAAGAAACGATATCAACTTGGCAGAACCCCACAGGAGACGTGTTTCATCACCGCCGGGTTGCCGGGGTTTCTTGGCGACAGAGTCCTTTTTCATCTTAATGTTTTAGTAGGATTGGGGCGTCGAATCCTTCGCCTGGTTAAGTTATAAGCAATAGTTACCACGAAGTCAATATATTCTAGCGGCGGCGGTCTGTAGGCTCGCTTGTCAACACTTTTTTGTGCCGTAACTTATTGTGGTTATGCAACTTACATACACTCATTGAAGGAGGCCACAGAGCAAGCAGGAGAGCACAGGAATTGCTTTGCATCACGATGGTTCTTGACACAGATGGGTCT
>SBBU01000215.1 GCA_005239585.1 Planctomycetaceae bacterium | reverse complement strand
CTCAAAACCATTGATTGACAACTACTTATATTTTTTGGATTTTATAAAATGTTCTTTATAGAAAGTCGGGAAGTATCATCGTCGCCTTTAGTTTTGCTTGTGCCGGTTCTTCCTGGGACTTTACAATCTTTTGTAGATTGCCCCTTTCTTCCTGTGTAAGTTTGATAATCCACTCTTGCTTTTGCCATATCCCGCTCCCCTAAAGTGAAATCTTTGACTTTACACAATTGTACTGTGTGCAACTATCTCTATAAAGAAACAGAACGATTATAGAGCGGTTAATTGCCCACTTGTTTAGTACTCCTATGGTGCCCAAAACATAAGCCAGACGCTCCAAGTTCGGCAATTTAAGAGAGTTTTCTATCTAACGTGTCTATCTGAGGTTATAATGTGACTTTGCTATCTACACCCTGCAAGAACTTGGTGCGGATGGCTTAGAAACTTGATACGCCTGCAGCCAAGGATCAATTCAAAGGTGTTTGCAATATGAATAAGGAGCAGGATAATCGCAATACAGAGAAAGATTTCCTGCACAGGGATCATGATGCTCTTATGTCATGTCTTTGCTAATCTCGAATCTATTTTTCATAGTTTACGTAGATGTAGCTATTCATTTACTCTTGCTCCAGTTGATTATGAATGCAGAACCACCACCGTTTTGAAAATATAACACCTTGATTGTATGTGTGCCATCTAGTGTGATTGTTGCAGAGTCAGTCGTGGCATGGTGATGGGTCCAATTATTGATAATTAGCTTGTCATCAACGTAGACTCGGACACCATCGTCGGAGACCGTCGAGAATTTATATGTCCCCGGTTCAAACTTGTATTTAGTTGTCGCAGAGAATGCCCACCGTCCTGAATGAGGACGCTCATTTTTCCACCTATCGGAGAGTGATCCCGTTATGACAGTAAGCTCGGGCTTGCTGCTAAAAAGCTTATTCCATGCCTTTTCATCTTTTATGTCTGAAAGAGTCAAGGTATAATATTTTACATCCCAATAGACCTCTTCAATCTCGAATTGGACTGTAATAGGTGTATCTTGTGCACCTTTCAGCGTCAGTTCACGCTTGATAATCCCGCCGACGCTCTCCTTGTCTCCACTGCCTTTGATTGTAAAGTGGTAAGGACTATTAGTTTTTTCCACACTAAAACCCTTCTGCTTACTGTCAGGTACAAGATTATCTCTCATGATCCAAAAGTGTACGGTTCCAGTGTTGTCTTTTGCAAAGGCGCAGACATCTTTCCTGAAATCATGCGGTGCCCATCTGTCAAATTTGTACCACATTAATCCATTTGGCATCCTCGGATTCTCGCTGTAGAACGTAATGTTCTTTTTTACTTCTTTCTCAAGAACTTTTAATCGCTTGCCAACAGCCCCATCCCAAAATTCTGACAAGGAAAATTTCAGATCGGATGAATTTAGATCTGTGTTTTTTGGAGGAGAGGAATTTTTTATAGTATTGTCCTTGAAGGTTATTTTTGATGTCTTTCCTCCCAATGATGAACCGCAGTCAGTTATGGTATTATTCGTGACAAGTGAATTTCGGGATGGACGTCGTTCGTTGTTACTCCATAGATTAACAGCCGCTCCACGACTATTCTTCATTTCATTGCCCACGATGATTGATCCCTCGGCGCATTCTATCGCAACACTTTCTCCGTTGTTATTTATCTGGTTTTCCAAGATTACATTATTGCTCGAATAGCCAAGCCAGAACCCATAGCCAGAGTGGTTGGCAAGATTTCTTGCGTAAATGTTGCGTTCAGAAAAGGTACCTTCGAAGGCATTAGCAGGTGCATAGCTCCCATCATTAAAGGCAATGACGTTATCATTACACTGTCCATCAGTATAGTTTCCAACGTCAGATTTGTTCGTTAGAAAGAATCCGTCACCAGAGTGTGTCATTGAATTCCCAATAAACCAGTTCTTGTCACTCTTGTTTACGACAACCAGTGCCGCGGAATCAGCCCCAACGGTTCCGCTCCAGGGCCGTCCGACAAAATCAATCAAATTCCAGAATACTTCATTCTCGGTTGATGCCCACAGGCCTATTCCCCAACTCGAATTAAAGGAAAAGTCATTGCTGTAAATTTTGCTCTTTGTTGTATTGACTGTTAAGAGTCCATTTGCTCCGCCGTGTCCCCTGCAACCCTGAACAAGCATTTCTTTACAATCCTCAAGCCACATGCCTGAACCATAGCTTCTCCATGCGCCGAGGTCGCGGAGTCCTAACCATATGTCTTTAATCTCTCCATTGTCATTTATGACAGGGCCTAGGGGATAACTTGTATCTGTGCCGACAATCTTGACCCCTTCAGCATTCTTGACAAAGATGTTGTACTTGAATCCATGAATATTGCCGTTTTTAATTGTGACATTTTTGTGGCCATTCAAGGAGATCCCTATGCCGGTGAATGTATTAACTTTATCCTTCTCTCCCCCCCATAATATAACCCCGCTCAGGTCTACAGTTATGTTATCTGCTGCGATCTGAATTACGCCGTTTCCGTCTTGGTCTGGGACACGATACTCCCCTGCCTTGAAAGTCACAGATGATTTTATAACTAGATTGTCATCGATTTGCTGGATAGAATCCTGCGATTCATGATATGCGGCAGGTGACATTGACACGATTTGCAACACAGTCAAAAACAAAAGTGATTTATGTATCATTGTCTGTCTCCATAAAGTAATACGCCATATGGTACTTTGTTGTTGGCAAAATAACCAGTGCAATTAGACATCAGATAGCTATTCATTTTATCAAGCACGGACAGTTTTATATAATTAACTCAAACTATGGAAAGCTCTGATTCAGGAGATGATAGCAAAAAGCCGGATCAGCGCAAAGGAATATTTGACAAGGATGTAACCAAATTCATAACAAAACATGCGCTGGAACAAAAAGAAATTCTCAGACTGCAAATTGAAAGGGCGTTAAATTTCCACAAGGCCCTAGTACAGGCGACGCCAAGGGTGTGGGTTACAAGCTCTCTGATAATAATAAATGTCTTTGTTTTCATTGGAATGATTGTAAATGGAGTCTCGCTGATTGATCCTTCCAAGGAACAGCTGTCGGCATGGGGCGCCTATATAAAACCGAATGTGACAATTGAACAATGGTGGAGGTTGATAACCTGTGCGTTTGTACACACTGGAATAATTCATCTAATGCTCAATGTCTGGTGTCTGTGGGATGTCGGAAGAATAGTAGAGCGTCTCTTTGGGAATGTAATATTTTTCATAATTTACATACTCTGTGCCTTGGGAGGCTCATTAGCAAGTGTTATCTTGAGTCCGACGGTTTTCTCTGCCGGTGCCTCTGGCGCCATTTTCGGTTTATTTGGTGCGCTTGGCTCTTATGCATTATGTCACAAAAAAATTATACCGGGCAGAATCTATAGAAAGCTTATAATTAGTACAATAGCGTTTGTGGCGTATAATCTTGTTTATGGATTTGTTACACAAAGTGTGAATAATGCCTCCAACATAGGCGGACTTGTCATAGGTTTTGTTCTTGGCGCCCTGTTTTCCAAGCCATTACATGAAAGATTAGGTTTGAAAAGCTTGACTCAATTAAAGAAATAAGGTTGTGGCAGTGTTGTGTCTAACACAGGAATCTATTACTATAAATTATTGTGATACATTTTTATGAGCTGACTTAGAACCTATCTCAATAGAGCGGACAGAGAGCGACACCTATAGACTGAAAAGTGACAGAAAAAAGTCACAATATAGGTTCGATTCTCATCTTACCTG
>SBBU01000098.1 GCA_005239585.1 Planctomycetaceae bacterium | reverse complement strand
CTTCACCTCTCAGTGCAACGACTGTTTTGTTCAGGTCCGCGATTGTTTTCTCATAGTTGGCGCGAATTGTCTTCTCGACGTTTCCTCGTTCGCTTTTAAGTTTCTCATTCTCGCTTGAAAGATCTCCATTTTTCTTTTGTAACTGATTAGATTCATTTTTTAGTTTATCTATAGCGCCTTCTCTCTCTGCAAGTTTATTCTGCAGATCTTTTTTTTCCTTTTGAAGACCAGTAATCGTTTTATCCTTCTCTTCCGGTGACTTGGACAGCTTAGCAATCGTATCGTCTGCCTCCTTCAATTTTTTAGTTAAATCTGTTACTTTCTCTGAAAGGCCTTTATTGTCTCCGTGTAGTTTTTGTATTTCTACATCTTTCTTTTTGATCTGCTCTTTCAGTTCAGTGTCTTTCTTCTCGATAAGTTCCTTGGTCTCAGCATCTTTCTTTTTTATCTGATCTAAGAGGGCTTTTTTCTCCTTCTCTAGGTTATCGATTTTTTTGTCTTTTTCTTCAGGGGTTTTTGATTTTAGTTTATCCTCTGCTTCTGAAAGTTTCTTTGAGAGGTTTGCGGTTTTTTCCTGAAGATCCTTGCAGTTGTTTAGTGCCTGATCCAATTGCTTCTGCTTCTCGTTGAGATCTGCCCTGATTTGCTTGGTCTTGTTTTCAACCTCGTTGTTCATTTGTTTTAGTCTTTCATCTTTTTCCCTGAGTTGATTCTCCAATTCGTTAATTTTCTTATCTTTATCCTGATCTTCTTTTTTGTTTAACTTTTCAATTTTAGACTCTATACCGAGCAGTTTCCTCATTTCCTCCATTGATTTCTTTATGTCATCACGAGGATCTATTTTATAGGCAGCTTCGTAGTATTCGAGCGCCCCCTTGAAATCCTTTGCTTGGTGCAGAATCGAAGCTATGGCGAGACTCACGTCTAAAATAGCTTGGGGTGCTTTGACAGTCTTTAGGGCACTCTTTAGTAATGAGAGGGCATCCTCTAAATTTCCGTCTTGGAGGTGTTTAAATCCTGCGATGAGTTGTTTGAGAGAAGCAGGCGTATAATTGGGGCCAGTGACAAGGGTTACTTCATCTACCTCTATGAATGGGATATCTGAAAAGACACTCTTGACTGTTCCTTTCACATTAAACACGGAGTATTGTTGCAGTGCCACTAGATTAGGAATGCTGTTGCAGAGTTTTGGCATGTAGAGAGTTGGTAGTGATTTTTTTCGTTCTTCCAGCACCCATAGTCTGGCCTCTTCTGGCCAGGCAGAAAAAGATAAATGTGTTTCTTGAGCGAACGTTGTGTAGGCAGGTACCCATACATTTTCATCTCGTTTGTCGAATATGCAATCAAAAGAGATATTCATACTCTTATATGCAGTTGGTCTAGCAATCACGGAGGAGAACTTTACATGCGCAAAAGTCTTGGAGGGATCGCTTTTAAAGTCTCTTTTGTCTAATGCACGGGTATTTATATTACCGTAGTCTGTCGCAGTACATCCACCAATCAAGGCAGCTGTACAGAGCAAAAGCTTTTTCATTGTTATTCTCCTTAAATTGATACTTTGACAGAGCCAGACCACGCCATTAATGGTGTGGTTAGAGCGCTTCTCAGTATCAACCCTGAGCTTACTACGGTCTTTAGACCGTAGAGCCGAAGGGTTGATTTTACAGTGGAATTTATATCACCACTTTAGAGAGTTTTCAAACTATTTTGGGTATGATAAGTTATATAAGATATGAGGCTTTCTAATCCGTCCAATAGCGGTGAAAGAGGGATTGTTCTTCTACTGGCAATGATCGTGTTGACGCTACTAGGGGTGATAATAACACAAATTTCAGTAGCCAGCTCTCATAATAAGAACGTTTCTGAAAACTTTATTAACGATCTACAGCTCAGCTATACGCTCAAATCTGGCTATGAGCATGGGCTATTGCTACTCATAAACGACTGTGAATCAAGCCCTAACCTTGATTCGTTGAATGAGCGCTGGGCAGCCCCATTTAAACTTGAGTTCTCAGGCACAGATCTTGAGCTACAGATAGTAGATGAATCATCAAAGTTCAATATATCTACACTTATTGGTAGCGATGGTAAGGTGAATAATCTTCTCAAAGACCAGCTAACAAGACTATTCAATATACTCAGACATGACGTTCAGATAGTTGATAAGATGGTTGAGTATCTGAAGATGAACAAGCTAAGGACCTTGGAGGACCTGCTTAACACAGAAGGCCTTACACAAGAAATATTTTATGGATTTGTAAATGAGGAAGAAAAGAAAAAAGGAGTTGTGGAATTCATAACAATGTGGCCCAGATATGACCAGGTTGCCGCGCTCAATCTCGATGACTATAAAATCAATGTTAATACAGCACCGGCGGAGGTTCTGTGGGCACTTTCGGACTATATGTCAGAGGCTATGGCTCAAAATATTGTCAATTATAGAGAGTCGACGATTGATAACAAATTTATGCACTTTCAAAACATCGGCGAGGTAAGAAAGGTAGAAGGAATGAATGATCAGCTTTACAGCGACATCTCTAGATTTATTAAGGTAAAGAGCAGTCTCTATTCTTTCGTGACCAAGGCAAAGGCGGGCAGGATGGAAAAGGAGTTTATTTATATTGTCAGAAAGGATGTTTCAAAAAAAACTGCGCACTTTGTGACAAGTTTCAGGCTTTCACGCCACACGAGTATAAAGCCCAAGTCCGAGTGAGGCTATTCGGTATGAATATTGCGTACCGTGATTAAAAATTTTGCATTTGCTATTTCTTTTTGAAAGGGATCATCTTGCGGGGTTTTTTTAGCGAGCTCGTTCAGGCGTTCTATTGCCCTTCCCCCACCGACGGTGCCGATACCACCTAAGATTCGCTGTTTGCTGAAATCTGTTTTTCCAACGATACTTGCCTCGAGCATTTCAAACAGCATATCTTCTGCTGCTTTGTCGTTTCGTAGAGATGTGAGTGCAACGAACGCGGACTCTCGTATAGCCATGTCAGAATCGTTTAGATAATGCTTTAGTGTTGAAACCTCAATTAGTTTAGAGATGCCCAGCGCCCGGAGTGCATAGGCAGTATGTTTTCTTTCACTAAGTAGTGATAGCAACGTTTGCTTTGCGGAATTATCACCGATCATGCCCAATGCATGAATTAATCTGAATTGGATATTTAGATCCCCTGTGTTTGATAGGGCGTGATTTATCGAAGAAACAACATCTGGAACTTTCCTTCGCGCTAACATCTCAATGATATCAATCATGATTGAGTGATCTTTTTCAGTTACCAATCCATTTTTTAATGCATTTATTGCTCCCTCTGTGTTGGGGAGTGAATTTATTGCACACCATAGTGCTCTCTTTACCTGTGGATCATTTTCTTTAAAAAGAGCAGATTGAAATTTCTCAATCAAGCCATCACCCCCCTGTCGAACAAGGGCATTTATTATACTAGTTTTGTATTGAGTGGTTTGTGCGTTATCAAGTTCTGCCTCGAGTATGGCCCTAGCCTCTTTTGTCTTTAAACATGCCAACCCACCCACTGTCCACTCTTTTTCTTGAGGCGTGCCATTTTCCAGTACTCTTTTTACAGCCCAAAGGTATTTTTCCTGATACTCTTCCCGCGAGATCCTGAAATGTGTAAATAGGGCAACTCTCTCATGATCTTCTGTTGCGTTTTGAAAGGCGATCTCAAATGCCTTTCGTCTCCATTCGTCACCTTGATTGGCAAGAAAATCTCTTAGTGTGATATCTTCCGGATTAGTCATGAATAATTCAAATACATAATCAAGCAGGGCTTTGCTTTCTACAGGACCGATAGAACTTAGAATCTGAGATCGTATCTTATCATCTGTTGAGGTTCGGAGAGTAGTAACCAAATAATCGCCAACTGATTTATCTCTTCCATAGTGTCGAGCAAGCGTGGTAATAGCCATAGGCCTTGCCTCCTTGTCGTTGCTTGAGGCAATTTCCATCAATGCTTGAATTGCATTTGGATGACCGGACTCTCCGAGTGCAGCGTATACAAACCATTTGTGTTTACTAGAGAGGAGTGTATTTAAAAACTCCACTGACTCTGTAGTGCCTACGAGACCAATGGAATGAATCAAGGAAGTTTTATATCTTTCGGGAAATGTTTCATCCAAGTAAGTCTGTTTAAGAATATCAAATGAATCTGGGCGACCTGCACAATTTAATGCCGTATTTGCCCAGTCTAAAACTCCCTCCTCAGCACCATTCTTGAGTAATTTTATCAAGGCAGCCACTGCCTCTTTTCCACCATACTGACCTAGTGCAGATGCTGCCCAGTGTCGAGTAAGCTGGTCTGCATCCTTTTCCAGCACTTCAATAAGTGTCGGAACTGCAAGTTTTTGATATTCTTCCAGCAGTTTTAAATTCTCTGGCTTGCGGATAATTTCAATCATTTCCTTTCGGTTGCTGTACCAACCGTCGCGGAAATCACCAAACTCGTTTGGAAACAGGTCATCCATAACAGATACGACCATTCTACGGATTGCAGGGTGTGTCTCCTTTTTGAGCGTGTCAACAAGGTGGGGCAATATGATTAATCCGCCTTTTTTGAGTTTGTTTACAAGGGGCTCGACATCCGAATCTCTCTTCTCTAATATGGCAATCTTTAATGCAATTAAAATATCAAGGAGCTCTAGCTCTCTTCTCTTTTTAAGTTTCTCTGGTGTATCTGTCTCGTTGTTTGGATTGGGTTTATTGGGCGTAGTTTTAGATGGGTCTGTCTTTACAGGAGTGTTGGATCCAGGCGGTAGATTTGGGTTGTTTGAAACCTCAGCATCTACAGGTTTTGGCGTATCGCCAGAGAGGATGATAATAACAAGTCCTGCCGTGAAAAGAACAGCAAGAGCTGCAAAACTTAGGTGGAGTTTCTTCATCTATATATTAGACAATTTATGGGGCAAAATTGTTTCAAAATTCGATTGATCTATCCTTTATACCTCACGTGTCAGCAGTTTTTTACGGGGTGTAGATGGCAATAGCTCCCAAAAATCGAAGGAATTGTTTTGAAGAGAGGGCAGAGGCAACAAGAGT
>SBBU01000137.1 GCA_005239585.1 Planctomycetaceae bacterium | reverse complement strand
GTAGAGCAGGAGTCCTTTCTTGTCTTTAAAAAAATAGACCCCGGGGCAATCAGGCAACGAATCAATTTGCAGCATAGAAATCATTATATAAAATCTGACTCTTGTGTACAGCTACATAGACGGGAAATTCAGAAGGGAGCCAACTGCAAGTCTTTCAGATGACCTGATATTTGGCTTTGGGCTCTTCGAAACCCTTCGCGTCTACAACTTTAGCCCTTTCATGCTGGATAGGCACCTCAAGAGGCTATCGAGCACAGCAAGCCAGCTTAACATCAAAGTAAACTCGCCTACGCTAAAAAGAGCAGCTACGCAAGTTATAAGAAGGAATAGAATGCCAGAGTGTATTATAAGGATCGTGGTAACACGTAATCATGAAATGGTTACGACTCTGCCAGTCTACAAAATTCCCGCTACCGCAAGTCTAATGGTAGCACCATGGAAAAGAGCCAGAAGCAAACTAAGTGGACTAAAAACTCTTAACTATCTTGAGAATCATCTGGCGAGAGAGCTGGCCAGAAAGAAGGGCGCTTTTGAGGCGATCTTTTGTAATGACAAGGGCCAAGTTCTTGAGGGAAGCGTATCAAATATTTTCATTGTACAAAGAGGCATAATTTATACACCTCCAGCAAAACTTGGAATCCTAAAAGGAATTACCAGACAGCTTGTGATTGACCTTGCAAGGAACGCAAAAATAAATGTACTAGAAAAGATCTTCAAGTTACATGACTGCTTCAAGGCTGACGAGGTCTTTATTACAAACTCTGTAATGGAGATCCTGCCCGTTTCCAAGATAAACGGCAAGATGATTACGGGAGGACAGATGTCAAACTTTCTGCTGTCAAGATATCAGGAACTTAAATAATTACCAATCGAAATCGATTCTTTCGCCTAGTGCTATTTCTATCTCCTTACACTAGTGATCAATGCCAAATCAACTTGTAACTGTGGTTATTTTTTTTCCACAAGACCTGGGCCCTCGAACTTGCGGACTGCCTCTCTGAAGAAATCTGGAACGCGGATAGGATGCCATGTAATCGGATCAAGCGCCACGTGCACAGTTTGACCCTGTGCCACAAGGCGATTCTCGCGCTTGTGGTAGATAATAAACTCGAACTTGAAGCTCGAGTTTCCGATCTCTGAGAGTCGCACGTGAATAACCAGCTGATCATCAAACCTTGCAGGTGATTTAAAATCACTGCTTACATTCACAATCACACTAGTAAAACCCTTAGTGGGCCTTATGTCTTCAGTAAGTTCGAGGTTGCGAAGATAGTCCATCCTTGCAACATCAAAATATGTAAAAAAGTAGCCGTGAAAAACGATGCCCATAGCATCGGTTTCCGGGAGTCTAACTCTTATCTCCGTCTGGAAATGAAAATCTTCTCTCATTTATTACCTCACAATTGTAACTCTTACCACAACTCTGTTTTAATATTTTTGGCTGTTAATCCGAGCTCTAAAAGGATATTTTTGTATTTTTGAATAAAACTTGTCTCATGATTAGGTCTCGGTCTACTCGGACCGCAGATAAAGGCAAGGGTGCCTGAAGGTGAAATAAATCCACTTGCCAAATGCTCCTTTGTAACATAGCCAGTCCCTCCAGTCCAGCTTGAAGAGGGTCTCGACAGAACAGGGATAAAAGTCAGATTCTGCCATGTTGGAACCTCTTCTCTATAGATGATGTCTTCTTCGCTTCTCACCTGATAGAATAGGACATGTCTTATACCTGACTTGACGTCGTTACAATATTTTATGATCCCTCGATTGGGTGCTATACCACTTCCAGCACAGATGTGAATTATGGTTGTTATCCCCTCTAGATTTGCCGGTAGAGTATAGATCCCGAAAGGACCGTTTATCTGGATCTTATCTGCTAGCTTTAGCCCCCTGACAAGATAGGGAGAAAGGACAGGTTTGTGGTCCGTTTCTTTCTCTTCCTTAACTGTGATCTGAATGAATCCTTTTTCAAGGGGGCTAGACGAGATCGAAAAATCCCTGGGAGACTCATCCTCTCCTTTGGCCTGTTTTAATCTACTCAACCCTTCTCTTAAAACATCAAACTGATAAGGGTCTATATTAATAGCCTGTCCAGCCTTGAAGTTAAATTCAACGCCGCCTAACTCTAGTGTTATAGTTGCTGTATCAGGGGTTTCCATCTTTATCCCCTGAACTACTGTGGTCAAAAGCCCCATTTTTGACATTTTAACTGGTCAATCTGTATCAAGCAAGCAGCTTGAAAATCCTAATTTTGCGAACTATAATTACCCCAAATTTTAGGAGAGCGACATGAATGAGGAAGAAATCAAGAAAAAGGTAGTTGAAATAGTCGCTAAACAGCTAAATGTTGAGCAGGATAAGATCAAGATGGAATCCAGTTTCGTAAACGATCTCGGGGCCGATTCGCTGGATACAGTTGAGCTGGTTATGGCTATGGAAGAGGCATTCGAAATTTCAATTCCAGATGAGGATGCACAAAAAATTCAAACCGTAGGTGACGCCGCAAAGTACGTAATTGAAAGGAAAAAGTGAAGAAAAGGGTTGTAATAACCGGCATAGGAGTAATATCTCCGATAGGCTCCAACCCTGAGGAATTCTGGCAGTCCCTTCTTAACGGCAAAAGTGGCATAGATAAAGTCACTATTTTTGACACCAAAGGCTTCGATGTAAATTTTGGGGGTGAGGTTAAGAATTTTGACCCTGCAAAATACATTGATGCAAAGGAGGCGACTCGCACTGACAGATTTGCCCAGTTTGCACTCGCCGCGGCTTTAGAGGCTGTTAAGGATGCAGGAATAGATTTTTCCAAATGTGACAGATCAAGATGCGGTTCTATTATAGGCTCAGGGATAGGCGGACTCGCAGAACTTCAGGAATCACACAGCCGCTTTCTCCAAAGGGGGCCAACAAAGATGAGCCCTTTCTTCGTGCCCAAGCTTATGGTTAATTCCGCGCCGGGCAAGGTAGCGATCAAACATGGGATCTGCGGACCAAACTTCGCTGTATCATCTGCCTGCTCATCCGCAAATCACGCACTAGGTCTTGCATTAAAGACCATCCAGTATGGTGATGCGGACGTAATGATCTCTGGAGGGGCTGAAGCTGCACTTACATCTCTTGGCCTAAGTGGCTTTGCTTGCATGGGTGCTGTCTCAAAAAGAAATGATAACCCTCAGGCGGCCTCAAGACCTTTTGAAAAAAACAGGGACGGTTTTGTGCTTGGAGAAGGATCAGCTATATTTATCCTTGAAAACCTTGAACATGCACGAAAACGAGATGCAAAAATCTATGCAGAGCTATTGGGCTTTGGGCAATCGGATGACGCTTTCCACATTACTGCCCCAGACCCTGACGGTACAGGCGCAGCACTTTCAATGAAAAATGCACTCAATGATGCATCGCTAAGGCCCGAGGACATCTCCTATATAAATGCCCACGGTACATCTACAAAGCTAAATGATAAAGTCGAAACAATGGCGATAAAGAAATTGTTCAACGATAACGCTCGAAAGGTGCCCGTAAGCTCTACAAAATCGATGACAGGCCACCTTCTTGGCGCAGCAGCAGCAGTAGAGCTCCTGGCATGTATAATGTCGATCAGAGATAATAAAGTACATCCTACAATAAACTACGAAGAACCTGATCCTGAGTGTGATTTAGACTATGTCCCTAATGTTAAGAGAGATGTTCAAGTAGATTACGCTATATCGAATTCGCTCGGCTTTGGCGGACACAATACAACACTGGTGGTTGGAAGATTCAAACCATAACATATTTAAAAGCGTATAAAAAATAGGGGATTTGAAACAAAATAGGCATCTGCGGCGTCTATATAGATAGATGGGAGAAAAATATTTAGTAACTGGCCTTTTAATCATATCAGTACTCACAGGCTCCTCTTATCAAGACAACTGGGCTGCAAAAGACTATAGTTACCGTCGAAACATGAAGCTCGAAAACAAGACCCAGCCAGACCTTAAAAATGGAGATGTTGTTATTGTAAAGATAAATCCTACCTACCTCTTCGGCGACAAGATCAAGCCAGATTTTTCAGACCTAAGGCTCTACCACAAGTCAAAAGAGGTCCCCTATTCACTCAACAAAAAGGGAAAGAACGAGTTCTATATCTGCTTTGAGCTGGAGGAGCCTGTTGTAAAGAAAGGTGCAGACGCAAGTTACTTCCTTTACTACGGAAATCCATCGGCCGCAAGCCCCATATATCCAAAGATCACGGCCCCATTTGAGAAAGAGCTTTCCTTCGATAGCGACGATGATCTAAAACTGCTTAAAGTAGACAAGGGCATTAAGTGCAAAGTAACTGGGGGGAATCTTGCTATCGAATTTGCCCCAAAGGGCTCAACGATAAGATTTAAGGACACATCTGAACTTAAAGATTTTTCCGTAAAGTTAAATCTCAAGTTCCCTCAGCTTATGGGTCACGCTGTTGTAATGCAAGCCGGTGTCGGTCTCTGTTATGAGAAAACAACAAAAGTAACAGATGAACTTGTAAAAAAAATAGAGACACTGGTTAAGGAACTAGACGACGATGATCCACAAAAACGGGAGGTTGCCACCGAGAAACTCATTGAGATCGGTCCCTCTATAAGATCAATACTTGAAGGGCACCTTAGCAAGCAAACAGCTCCAGAGGTCAAGTGGAGGCTTGAACATATACTTGAAGAACTAAGCAAGCGTTATAACAAGTACAAAGTCGAAGTGAGGGGAGGACATTATCATCAATTTGTGTATACTGAATTTCATGTTGATGGTACTAAAATTAATGCGCCAAATGGCTGGATCTATCAGCAAGGTTCAAGCTGTGAGATGGTTCTCAAATTCGGCACAAGCAAAGTAACCTATACACTTGGTCAGCAAAAATTTGACAAGGATTTCACGGGAGAGGTGAATCAGGTCGCAGTAGTCTTCTACGAGGATGTTAAAGACCTCGAGATAGGCTCCCTTTTAGTCATTCGCGAAACAGGCTCTGGCTCTACATATACACCTACTACAGAGATTGACATCGAGGAAAAGAGGTAATCGGGCCTAGCTTAACCTCTAAATAACACCCCCTCGCTCTTGAATGTTCTGACAGCCAGTACAAAAGCCACTAGAGCATAAATGAAACTTGACAGAAAAGTAACAGCATAGTTGGTTAGCGCAAAATCACCTGTAAATATCTGCTTGATCAACAGACTTGCATTCAATATAGGAATCACAGAGAGGAAAGTATTGGTTTCGACGCCGGGGATAAAGCTTAGCATGGCCGGGAAGAATATCACGAGCATCAAGGGACTCGTATAGCTCTGCGCCTCTTTAAAGCTCTTTGCAAATATCATAAGCCCGATTAAAAGCGAGGCTGAGAGAACTGCGATGGGCACCATGAGCAACAATGTTAGGGCAATTGTCTGCGCGTCAAATGCTATAGCAAGATTTTTATATTTAGGATTAACAGTAAAGGAAAGCAGGTAACCAACTACAGCAAGTATCGCTGTAATAAATGTAGTAATGCCCGTTGCTATTATCTTTCCGAGCACAATATCCTCTCGAGAGGCAGGTGAGATCAAAAGTGTTTCAAGTGTGCGCCGCTCTTTTTCTCCCGCAGTCATATCAATTGCAGCATGTAGCCCGCCGGTAAATATCATAAGCATTATGATATAGCCAAGAAAAATCCCCAGACCAAAACCCATTTGCTTCTTCTCCGAGGCAAGATTTACCATCTCGACCGTGAATGGATTAAGTATTGATTCCGGGATTTTTAATTCCAGTATGCCCTTCTTGATGATTGATTCTTTGGCACGATCCAAGGCCTTTTGTAATCTCTGCATAGCTATTGAAGCAAATGAATATGTGCTATCAAAAAATATCTTTACTTTGTTCAGAACAGAGATGTCCAGACCCAGTTCTGTCATTTTATCTCTGACATCCTTAGCTGGATCTTCTGATTTTACTATCTCAAGATTGGAATCCTTGAGCGCTTGATCGAAGAAGGGGAGTGTAACAACCTCCTTGATCGCAATCTTCATAGGTTTTTGTTCTGCTTGGCTCATTGATGATTCACTGAGATAAAGAAATGCTGTGATTATTACTGGCATTCCGATCAACGGAACTACGATCATGCTGATCAGGGTCCGTCTGTCTCGGATCAAATCAATAATTTCTTTCCAAAGAACCGTAAGCACATCCTTAGGTCGGATCATTTTAATTCTCAAGCAGCTTAATAAAAACCTCTCTAAGCCTCTCTTGTCCCGTCTGTCGCTTTAGCTCTTGTATCGTTCCGATTGATTTAACCTTACCTTTATTGATCACTGCTATTCTATCACATAGATATTCAGCCTCTTCCATGATGTGGGTAGAATAAATAATACATTTTCCCTCGGATTGTGCCCCAAGGATTGCCTCCTCTACAATGCGTGCTGTCGGGACATCAAGCCCAAAGGTAGGTTCATCCAGTATAAGCACTGGAGGGTCATGAACGAAGGTCCTTGCTATAGCAACCTTTTGCTTCATGCCCGTGGAAAGCTTTTCGATCCTTGTATCTGCAAATTCATTAATTCCCAGCTTTGTAAATAAATGACTGACCCTTTCTGCTAGCAGATTATCTTCCATGTTATGAAGCCTTCCATAAAATCGCATAGTCTCACGTGGAGTAAGCCTATGATAGTGACCCATATCACCAGAAAGAAACCCTATTTTCGCGCGTATTTTTTCAGGTTCATTATTTATGCTGTATCCGAATATTGACGCATCACCGTTAGTAGGCCTTAGCACGGTAGAAATGACTCTAAGGGCAGTGGTCTTGCCTGCCCCATTTGGTCCAAGTAGTCCGAATATCTCACCTTTATTTACGGAAAATGAAATATTACTGCAGGCCAGGATCTCTCCCCGCTTTCGATCGTAAAACAGCTTTGAAAGATTATTTACTTTGACTATTTCATCCTGAAGCATGGTTTCTAAATAATAAGACTTGGCGATAGAAATACAAATCAATCCAAACTTGAAGGATAAAAGGTGAACACTATAATCAGAAATATGAGATCACTTGTAATGACTATAGCCATATCCGGATTATTCATTGTTACTAATCAATCTTGCTATCTTCCCACAAATGATCACGATGCTGCAAAAACAGTTGGAGGATGGTGCGACAATTGCAAGATAGGCTACTGGGACGGACTAGAGTACAGGAACAAGTGCTGCTTTGCTGCGGCCTCAAGAGGCAAATACTGTGAAGCTCACGGTGCAGTGATCTTCAAGTGTGATAAATGTCCAAATACTCTAGACAAGCCGGGCAACTGCTGAGGGCAGGAGATGAAGAAACACTAGGCGCGTCGCGCCCCAGAAATACCCAAGTCAGAATTATGGTAATGCCGCTAACGACAGGAACTGATAACCCACTTTAGATAATCCCTGTTCGCGCTCTTCACACTTGTAATAACAATTTCCGGGCAACTGTAGCTGTGAAGATCCTTTATCCGGGCCTCAAGCCTCTTTAGATTTCTGACTGTAGTTTTTATCATCATGAGCACCTCTTTTTCACGACATAGTTTGTTCTTCCAGACAAAGATCGACTCTTTAACATCAAGCACGTTTACGCATGCTGCAAGTTTCTCAGAGACAATTTTTAAACCGATTTTGCCTGCCTCTTTTTTATCTTTGCAGATGACGAGAACAATGGCAATATTACTCATAGAGTGGCGAGATAGAACGAAGTCTCTTTACGACTCTAGGAAGAATCTTGAGCGTGTAATCAATTTCTTCTTCTGTCGTAAAGCGCGATAGCGAGAATCTTATAGCAGAACGTACGAGATCACGGCCAAGGCCCATGGCAGTGAGCACATGAGAGGGTTCCATGCTAAGTGACGCACATGCCGAACCAGATGAAACAAAGATCTTTTCCTGATCGAGCGCCATAATCATTGCCTCCCCATCAGCTCCCCTAAAGCTTACGTTTATTATATTTGGGACGCAAGGGTCGTTAGAGTTAATCGTTATATCATTAATATTTTCAGATAAACCCTTAATAAACCTATCTCGCAAACTCTTTAAATGAATATTGTTTTTATCCATGTCTCTCTGTGCAATCTCGCATGCCTTGGCAAAACCTACAATTGATGCGGTGTTTTCTGTTCCTGAACGTTTCTGAAATTCCTGACCGCCTCCATGCAGCATCGGACGAAGCGTAATGCCCTCTCGAACATAGAGCGCACCTGCCCCCCTTGGACCATGGATCTTGTGGGCTGATAGAGTCAGCAAGTCAACATCCAATTCTTTCACGTCTACTTGGATTTTACCGAGGGCCTGAACTGCATCTGAATGGAGCAGAATTCCCTTCCTAGCAGTCATCTTGGAAATTTTGCTTATGGGCTGGATTGCGCCGGTCTCGTTATTCACAAGCATGATCGAGACAAACGCTCCGCCCTTTGCCGCAGCCTCGGTAATTGATTCTATATCTACCTGACATGAAGGATCTACAGAGATATATTTAACACTAATTTTTTCAGATGACAGCACATTAGCTGGATTAAGAACAGATTCATGCTCTATTTTAGAGACTAGAAGATGGTCGTACTGCGGCCTTGTCAGTCCGAATATTGCCAAGTTGTTGGCCTCGGTGGCACATGAAGTAAATAAAATTTCCTGTGGTTTTGCATTGATTTCTTGCGCAATTTTTTCGCGGGCATCCTCTATAGCCTTTCTAGAGGCACGCCCAACCTCATAGATACTGGAGGGATTAGCAAATTGCTGGTCTAAATATGGCATCATTGCTTCAAGCGCTTCAGGGTCTATTCTTGTCGTGGCTGCGTTATCGAGGTAAGCTGTGGTCATTTTAATGCGTCTATTGTGGCTTGATCAATTCAAAGTACTCTCTTACAAGATCTCTAAGTTCACGCGGAATTCTCTCTGAATTAATGGCATCCTCCTTGATACGGCTGTAAAAGTTGTATGCATCTTTATAAGGAATCTCTTCAGGATCTTTGCCGTTTGGATTCTTGCTCGTAAATATTTTTTTATCTTTCTCGACAAGCGGGCCTTCTTTTTCAAGTGGTTTTACATCAAGAGGAACTTTTTCTGTCTTGGGTCTTTCAGTCTTGGCTCCAAATAACTTTCCTTCATCCGTCCCCGGCTTTTTTACCTGTGCTAATGAATTATAGAGTTCCCGCAACAAACCTGCTATAGAAAAACCAGAGCCTCCTGCGTCTTTATCATGAACCTCGATATAGTGTTTTTTTACAGCAGTTGACATCCCATTCAGGCCATTTACATAAAGTGTGACAGTATAATACCCGGGTATTCTGTATACATAACTCGGATTGCGATCACTGCTCGTTGAGTCTTTCTGCCTGCTGCCAAAATCCCATCTGAACTCCTTAATAGTTCCAGAGGATCTATCCTCAAACTGGACAGTAAGAGGCGCCTTTCCTTCAATAGGAAGAGCAGTAAAGTCTGCAACGATCCCGTCCTCATCAACTACAACAACGACATCTTTTTTCACAGTTACATCACTATGATCGCCCTTGTAGGATGTGAGACTAGGCGAATAAATCCCAGGCTTTGTGTAGACATGTCTCGGTTCACGCTCTTTTGAGATTGCTCCGTCACCAAAGTTCCACTCGAATCTATCTGAGTTCATCGATAGATTCCTGAATGTCACAGTCAATGGACATCTGCCCGTGACAGGATTAAGATCGAAATCAGCAAGCGGATGTCCTGGCGGATAGACTGTTATATAATCTGGCCTTGTTAAAATATCTTCCCCGCCAGGTCCTATTACTCTATGTTTGACTGGATAAAAACCAGGCCTCGAAAAGACATGTATCGCATTTTGATTATTGTAGCCTGCGCCGCCCATCTCCCACTCATGATCATCTATATAACCTATTGAGGCATCAAAAAATCTGACAGCCAATGGAGCAATTCCTTTGGTTAAATCTGATGAGAAATCGCAGATGGGTTTTTCATACGATCCTGCTGGCGCTACTATTAGGATTAAGAGTGTAACCAGGGCGAAAACTCCAGAGTATCTGACAGGGTGCTTCTTCTCTTGGGTGAACATTCTAGAGATATTTAACCGAGATAGATTCTTCTCTGTGTCTTTTCTCAGTGCTTCCTTGAACGAGTTAGATTCATCCTTGATTTCATAATATGTCATTAAGCGTCCCTGTGTCTCTGCCTTGATGTCTATTCGCAAAATTTCCTCTTCAAGCTCATCAGTCCTGACCCTTCTCCATGGTCTTGAGACGATAATCATAAAAATTATCACAAAAAATACTGCAACAACTATATTTTGAGCGGCTGAAATGGTGTATCGTGACATTTCTGATTCGTAAAATATGCGGTCTGCCAGAAACAAGAGACTTGAAACAGCCAGCAGGACACAGAGGGGATCAACTAATTTCGAGTAGATCCTCGCCTTGTGTGCTTCCCTTGCAATTTTGTCCAAATAAACCTGCATAGCCGCAATTATAAACTAACTTTTATAAATATTGAATACTTTCCGATTGATCTTATAGTGACACGCTGATATCTTTGCATTGAGCTAAAATATGCTTGAGGAACTTATACTCAAATATACACAAGGCCTCGGGGAAACAGATGAGGCGGTAGAGGGAAGGCCCGATCTTTTTCCGATCATTACGGAACTAGACAACCACTTTTGG
This sequence comes from Planctomycetaceae bacterium, assembly GCA_005239585.1. The sequence continues at coordinate 159 of SBBU01000137.1, read as the reverse complement.
GTCGCAGTTGAAGAGATCCTTGTAAAAGCAATAAGCGAGGATCCAGATCAAATAAGTCTTAGCAAGCACGATAGACCCATTATTGATCTTGGGCTATTAGATACAAGACTCGTCTCTAAAAGTGAGAACATGAAAGTACAAGTGCTAAAAGAACTGTAT
>SBBU01000314.1 GCA_005239585.1 Planctomycetaceae bacterium | reverse complement strand
GAATATGAAAGATTGCGTCTGATTTGCGACACTTATGAGACTTTGATCAAGAAAATTGATGAACAAAGCACAGATCAAGACCCAAAAAAGCCTAATCTAAAGCTAGAGGAATTAAAAATTGCATTGAATGACACAAAAAAATTGATGCATAAACTGGGACTCATTCACGAGAAAAAAAAAGAAATAATTGAACAAAAATAGTTTTTTTACTTTTGTAAATTTATGGATCAATCTTTCTGACACGGGGTGTGTGTCTTTCCTCATCAAAGGGCGTATCTAACCAGATTTTTAAGAGTTTCTGAATAGTTGCCAGATCCAATGTCCTTGCCCCGGCACAGAAGACATTTGCATCATTGTGCCTTCGAGACATTTCAGCAGTATATTCGTTGAAACAGAGAGAGGCCCTGACATTTTTAAATTTATTAGCGACCATGGACATACCAATTCCTGTGCCGCATATAAGTACTCCTCGGTCGCAATTGCCCATCGATACAGCCTGGGCAACCTTTTTTGCAAAATCGGGATAATCGCATGATTCACTGCTTTCAGGACCGCAGTCAGTTACTTGGTGCCCAGTCTCCTGTAGAAAGGACTTGAGTACCTGCTTGACCTGAAACCCTGCATGGTCTGAGGCTATTGCTATTTTCATCCCGCTCATTTGGCTAACTCAAGGCCAGCCATTCCTCTAAAATTTGTTTTCCACTAACATATCTAGTCTTACTGTTTTCATAAGGCCAAAGTGCGGGGCTCATAATTTTATGTGTTCATCTATCGCCTTTTTTATTATTTGCGCGCACTTTCTATATTCATCGAGGTTAGAGCCTATTGGGTCTTCGATGTCTCCTTCCGGATCGAGGAGAAACACTGTTCGTTCAAGCTCTGGAAGCCATTCGAGTATAGACTTTTTATGCTCTCTTGTCATCACATAAATAGTATCTGACTCTTCTACCATTGAAATAGTAAGAGGCTGTGATATATGGTCTTCAAGTGTGGCCCCAAGCTCTTCTGCTACAGTTACAGCATTTGTAGAGGCCTTTATTCCGGTAACAGCGGCAAGTCCTGAAGAGATGGCCCTATATTTTGATTGTGGCTTTCCCTCCTTCTTCCATTTAAGTTTAAGCAGCGCCTCTGCAAGGGGGCTCCGACAGGTATTTCCTGTGCACACAAATAGAATCATTTTATATAGAAGATCATCTATTAGCTCCCTTGGTATTGCACCTTCACGTAATATTTGAGGATTACTATCTACGGCTTTTACGATGGTGGAGGAAGATTTATATTGGGTAGGGCCGGCTGATATGATGTAATCGACCTTGCCTTCAAAGGCTTTTACAACATCCTTTCCATCCACACAAGGAGGTTCTCCTGAAATATTAGCGCTGGGTGCTCCTAATTGAATTGATGCCTTTTTAATAAGCGTTTGAGCAATTTTATTGGATGGATATCTTAACCCAATGGTGTCGTTTCGTATTGAGGGAAGGATTATTGTGAGAGGCCCCGGCCAAAGTTTGCGTACCAGTCGCTGTGCATATCCCGGGATATTTTTGGCATATTTGGGCAGATCGTCACGCGATGCAATGTGTGTAGTGATATCTTTTTCAATTGGCCTTTGTTTGATGTTATATAGTCTTTGAATAGATTCATTGTTTTCAAGATTTATAGCAATCCCATAGACAGTCTCTGTAGGAAATGCAACTAGGCCGCCAGATTTTATAATCTTTGCAGGTTCATCAAGAAGGGTCTCGTCATAATTTGTCTGGTCTAATTCTACTATGCGCGTTTTCATGATATATAGATTAAATCATATTTTATTCTCCTACGCCAGAATACCCTGTGCTTGTCGCAGTGGTGAATGGGAGATGAACCGGATCCCTCGCTGCTATGTAAATAGCAAGCCATGCATTGCTTTGAAAAAAATGGTGATATAATAGGATGTTTAAAATTAGTTTTTGTCACCTACACATCGCATGAAAGATGTAGTTGAATCAGTTTAGGAGGTTTTTTGTTTGGCTCTTTTAATCCAGACTGATAGTTTTTCCTGGAGGGAAGGGTCCAGGCGGCTTGCTGCTTCCCAATCTCCGAGGGCTCCTTGATAGTCAGATAGGCAGAAGCGGGCGACACCTCTCTTGGAGTACGAGTCTGCCTCAAAGGCATTAACTTTTATACCCTTTGAGATGATGAGTTCAGCATCTTTATATTTGCCTATCGATAAAAAGTGATTTCCAATATGGTTGTATACATCCCACATATTAGGATTGACTTCTATAGCACTGTAGAAATCCTCCATAGCTAGGGTGTAATTATTGGCGTCGTATAATACCAAACCACGGTATTTATATCCTTCGGCGAATTTTGCATCTAGCACAAGAGATCTATCAAGGTCTTCTATCGCCATCTGGTACAAATGGGAGTTACTAGTGTTGCTGGTCTGCTTCCAGGATTTGAATCTGGCGAATCCTCTAAGACTAAAGCCGCGGGGGTCATTTGGCTCTAGTTTAGTTGCTTCGGTTAGATCCTCTATAGCACGCTCATATTCTTTCAAGGCAATAAGGACGAGCCCTCGATTATTGTACGCGTCGGCATTTGGGCTTTTCTCTATGGCTTTTGTCAGGTCATTGAGTGCTGAATCAAGTTCGTTGGCGTAATATCGTGCAAGTCCTACAGCATTATATAATGCGGGATCCTCTTCAATTTGTAAGGCACGGAGATAATCCTCTATGCTTTTTTGGTAGATATTATTGTCCTTACAGAAACCCTTAAACCATTGCTTGTAATAGCAGTGACCTCTGAGAACCAGGCCATTAAAGTGATCAGGTATCATGGATAAGAGCTGGTTGACAGGCCCAAGGGCTTCCTCAATATTTAATCTGTAATATAAAGATAGTGCGGTCTTGAGAAGAGTTTCGGCCTTGGCAAATCTTAATTCATCTACCTTGGTTTTTGGTGCTATATTTTTTGTGCTAATAAACTGGGTTATAGACCCTTTATGAGTGTCTGAGAGTTCCTCTATTTTCCGCATATCTGATTCCATTTTCTCAGTATCACCAAGTGACTTGTATAATTCAGCTCGTATTCTGTAAAGAGAGACATCTTGGTCTGAGATAAGGATTGCCTCTGTTATATCGTTGAGTGCGTTATTAATTAATCCAGTTCTCTGGTGAAGTAATGCCCTGGATTTAAAGAGAGAGGCATCTTTATCTGAAAGTTTGATGGCTGTTGTCAAATCTTCTATTGAGTGCTCGATATCTCCTCTTGATTCGTAAATAGCAGCACGGGTTTTAAAAAGAACAGGGATAGTAGGGGCTATACTAATGGCTCCAGAAAGGTCTTCTATCGCCTCTTGAATGTTTCCTAGCATACGATTTAGTCTGGCTCGTTTTTCTAGTGCTTCATATCTTGTTGGGGCAGTATCATGTGCTTTCTTATAATCCCTGAGAGCAAGTGCTATTTCAGCAAGAGTTTCATGTGTCTGACCTCTTTTTAAGAGGGCTCTATAGTGTTTGGGATTTAATTCGATGCATTTTGAGAGATCGCGTACAGCATTGCGATCTGCTGTTTCTTTTTCTTGCTGTGGTAGTTTATTTGATCCGCTTATAATCGCGACGGCGCGTTCATAGTAAGCAGAGTAGTAGCGGGGTTTTAGCTCAATAACTTTTGTCAAGTCTGATATTGCGGGATCAATATCCTTCTTTTTTAGATATGCTTTAGCTCTGAAGCGAAAAGCCCATGGATTTTGTGGGGCCATCTCTTTAGCCTTGCTAAATTCCTCGATTGCATGATCTGGCTTATCCATTTTTAGTTTTGTTATTCCAATACTTATCAGCGCGCTAACGTACTTTGGATCTAATTCCAATGCCTTTGCAAATTCATCCAATGCGGCCTGTAGATTGCCCAATCTTTCGTATATTATTCCCCGTTTTACAAACAACGAAGGGCGACGAGGCTCTATATTTATGGCATCCGAAATATCGGCCATTGCCAGATCCCATGCTTTTTTACGTGTGAATAGCTTTGCGCGGTACAGGAGATATTCTATTTGTTTTTTTATGGATATAGCGTTTGAGACATGCACAATTGCAGCGTCAACATTATCTTTTGCAAAGATCTTTGAGAGGAAGTATGAGGCACGGTGATTTTT
>SBBU01000262.1 GCA_005239585.1 Planctomycetaceae bacterium | reverse complement strand
GCTCTCCTGCTTGCTCTGTGGCCTCCTTCAATGAGTGTATGTAAGTTGCATAATCACAATAAGTTACGGCACAAAAAAGTGTTGACAAGCGAGATATATAAGGTAGCTTTTTTAAGGGCTTGGTACCGAAAGAAGGTAAAAATGAGCAAAATTCGATGGGTCGGATTGGGATTAATTATATCATCACTGTTTTCAGTGGTAGCAGTTCAGCCCGTGAAAGAGGAGAATCAAGAAGAGCCAAAATGCACCATTAAATGCTGTTGGTGTAAGAATCAAAAGGGGTATCCACAAAAAGAGCTCTGGCAGAAATTATGGTTTCATGGGCCAAACGCATGTTGGAGTAAGATTGCCACATTCGAATGCGCAGATGATCCAAAGACTACTAATCGGGGGAAAGACATCCCAGAATTATCTACACCTTGTTTTAAAAAAGGCATTGAAGAGGCAAAAAGAACGGATAAGCTCCTTCTCTTCATCGGTAAAATCGGCTGATCTGAAACACCGCTGAGGGCGTTGCTTTCAGAAGAAGAAAATCTGAGGCTTCTACGAAAGCACTTTGTCGTAGCACTAGAACCACATCCCGGCCATTGCAACGTACCATTTGGTGTTAGAGTATGGATCTACACCTCAGAAGCCAAGTTGCTTATGAACCACTGGTTCGGCACAGGGGGTGAATACCAGTGGAAGAGTAAGGAAGATTTTACAAAGGATGTCCAGAAAATACACTCCCTGCTCGAAGCTGGGTACAAGAAAGAACAGGATGATCTTACAAAGCAAATAGAAAGTTTGATCAAAAATTTCGAGAGTGACGATGCTCAAACCCGCGAAAAGGCAGTAGAAGAGCTCTCAAAGATAGGAAAAAAGGCCTTGCCGCTACTCATACAGACTCGTGATAAAGCAAAAGACGAAGAAGTAAAACTAAGATGCTATCTGGCTATAGACGGAGCAGTAGAAAACGAGGCGAACAAAATGTACGAAAAATCAAAACCGTCACCAATAAAAAAGCCGCCTAACTATACAGAGACCGAGAATCCTAAACTGAGATTAAAACCATATGATTGCGTCAATGATGTGACTAAATTCTTTCCCAGTTACCGATTCTATTTCGTCTCGTGGTTCGAAACCACCCAGCCGTTCGGGCTGATAATTCTAACACCAAAAGGAGAAATGAAAGAAGATAAAATAAAGGGAACAGGTCTCTTGGAAGAGATAAAAAAGCTGGATATCAAGATTGGAAGCAAAGAAGAGGCGACAAAATTCGGCCTAATATGGCTAGCGCTTCAGTATGGATGTGAAGACTTTAAGGTAGATGTCACAGATCACCAAAACGATGTACGCTACTGAGTCTACGGTAAAGCGACCCAGTCTGGGTCACTAGGAAGGATCGAAATGTTCCTAACAGAAAAAGACGGCGTAGTAAAAAATATTTACCTTGAAGGTAATCTAGATCCAAAGCAGTATCTTGAACTTAGGTGCAGGAAAAAGAAATAAAGCTTTTCCACCGAAGCTTGACTTTTATCGCAACTCGGGATAAACGATTCTTAATGCACAGATTCTTCTTGATAGGGCTCCTTGTCGCAAGCCCGCTTGACCAACCCAAGTTTGTTCAAACGTTAGATCGTAAATGGGAAGATGAGGTAGTCTATGTCATCATTGTTCAAAAATTCTTTAACGGCGATAAAAATAACGACGTGATGCTCAAGGAATATGGCAAGGAGAGGGAAAAATACAATGGAGGTTTTTGGGGTGGCGATTTATCAGGTATTATTCAAAAACTTGACTATATTGAATCGTTGGGTGTCACAACGATTCTTCTTTATCCTGTGATAGACAACGATGAGAAACCTTTTATTACTCACCTTGCAAATGGATATTTCCCAAAAGATTACTATAAAGTCGAGGAGAACTTTGGTGACATGGAAACATTGCAAAAGCTTGTGAAGGAGGCCAATAAAAAAGGCCTGCGTGTCCTGTTAGATATGCCTCTTGGTATCCCAGGACTAGAACACCCCATTTACCAAGATAAGGAAAAGTACAAAGACTGGCTGGGAAAGGTGTCAAGGTATGGCATAATGCAATGGGATGCAGGGAAAAAGCATGTTGCAGATTATCTCATTGAGGCCTCAAAGTTCTGGCGCGATAAAACCGCGTGTGATGGGTTTCGCCTAGACTCGGTTTATATGCACTCTAAAGACTTCTGGAAAAGATTCGTAAAAGAAATGAAGTCGGGCGGACCTAAGAAAGATTTCTTCATCATGGCAGAAGCCCCTGTCGTACCAAGCAAAATTGGGGAGTTTATTAAAGAGACAGGGGTTGATTCAGCATATGACTTTAGTTTCAGCATTATACAAAATGTAATTGGAAAGGACGACAAATTGGATCAGCTTAGATTCGTTATTAAGCAAGCCAAGGAATGTTACCCTTCACCACGTATAATGTGTTCGCAGGTGGATGTTTTCGAAGACCCAGAGTTTATTAACATAGCAAAAGAGCCTAAGCAAAAGCGAATGAAATTAGCACTCGGATTCCTGTTAACAGTTGACAGAATTCCTCTACTTTACACAGGCAGTGAGATGGGGTTGAGCTATAGAAACGTAGGCGCATTATTCGAAAAAGAAAATCAGAACAGTGAGTTCCTAAAATATTTTCAAAAACTAGCATCACTACGCAAATCCGAAATATCCCTTCGACGTGGTGATTTTAGCGAAATCAAGACATCAGACCCTCTATATGCCTTCCTACGCAAATACAAAGATGAACAAATTCTAGTTGTATTAAACATCTCTAAAGAATCCAAGTCAGCTAGTCCTCCACTTGAAGGTAACAAGTGGCAAGATATTGAGCTTTATGACCTCATAAACAGCAGTGTCGCAAAGCCAAAAGGAAAATCCACACCAGTAAACCTGGAAGGTTTTGAAATAAAGATTCTAAAGGTAAAGAAATAAATCTTTGCGTGGCATCTGTGGCCCGGCTCTACCCGTTAAGTAAAAGGGAGCGGGTCTCTTGGAAGAGATAAAAAAGCTGACTATAAAGATCGGAAGCAAATAAGACTTTTCAACTAGCGCTTGACTTTTATCGCAGCTCGGGATAAACGATTCTTAATGCACAAATTCTTCTTAATTGGCTTCCTTGTCGCAAGCCCGCTTGACCAACCCAAGTTTGTTCAAACGTCAGATCGTAAATGGGAAGACGAGATAGTCTATGTCATCATCGTTCAAAAATTCTTTAATGGTGATAAAAATAACGATGTAATGCTGAAAGATTACGGCAAGGAACGTGAAAAGTACGAAGGTGGGTTTTGGGGAGGCGACTTGCAGGGTATCATTCAAAAACTGGACTATATCGAGGCCACAGGCGCCACGGCAATTCTTCTATATCCTATTGTCGATAACGATAAAAAACCGTTCTGCAAATACCTTGCGACAGGGTATAGACCCAAAGATTATTACAAAGTTGATGAGAACTTTGGTGATCTTGAAACGCTGCAAAAACTCGTTAAAAAGGCAAATGAAAAGGGAATCAGGATTATATTAGACATGCCTTTAGGTATTCCCGGGGTAGAGCATCCCACATACCAAGACCCAGAAAAACGCAAGGAGTGGTTTAGTAAAATGACGATATACGGTATCCCTCAATGGGACGCGGAGAAAAAACAGGTTGCGGATTATCTCATTGAGGTTTCAAAATTCTGGAGAGATAAAACTGGCTGTGACGGCTTTCGTCTAGATTCGGCTCATATGCACTCTACAAGGTTCTGGAAGCGATACTCACAAGAAATAAAAAGTGGCGGCCCAAAAAAGAACTTTTTTTTACTTGCAGAAGTCCCCCTCTCTCTGGACAAAATAGCCCAATTTATCAAGGAGACTGGAGTAGATTCAGCATATGATTTTAGTTCAGCTGAGATACAAAAAGTGGTGGGCAAAGGTGAAAAATGGGATAAAATAAAATTTGTGATAAAGGAGATGAAAAAGCACTACGAGTCACCGCATATTATGTGTGCACACATCGATGATTATGACGTTAATGAGTTTGTTAAAATTGCAATCGAGCCAAAATCTAGCCGAATGAAACTGGCACTTGCTTACCTACTAACAATCGATAGGATACCACTATTCTATACTGGCAGTGAGAAAGGACTAAGCTACCAAGCGGTAGGGGCATTGTTTGAGAAAGAAAATCAAGATCAAGAGTTTCTAAAATATGTCCAAAAACTCATCTCTATTCGCAAGTCCGAGATTGCACTCCGACGCGGAGATTTTAGCGAGATCCAGACAGTAGAGCCACACTATGCCTTTTTACGTAAAGATCAGAATGAGCGTATCTTGGTGATCTTGAACAACTCTAAAGAGGCCAGATCAACCAGCTTCGCATTGGGCGCCGATAAATGGCAGGATGTTGAGTTGTGTGACCTTTTGAAGGGCAACTGCGTAAAGCCAAAAGGGAAATCAACGCCAGTGACATCCTCCGCACCCCAGAGGGGTGCGGCATCCTAGAACTTGAATCTCAACTGTCCGTGTCCTTCTTCGTTTTCCCGCTGGTACCTGATATATCT